>JAPLTR010000260.1 GCA_026398065.1 Verrucomicrobiota bacterium
GCGCGTTTCCGCAGAAGCCCTCCTACGACCTTACGCGACGGAACTTCGGCGCCGTCACGTATCAGCCGTTCAAGCAGACGACGATCCGCGGAAACATCGAAAACTTCCGCGAGCAGCGCCAGACGCCCAATGCCCTGACGCCCCGCGACGGAGTCACCGAGTGGCTCCAAAACGGCAAGCCCACCTGGAACCCGCTCACCTTCACCGCGACCGCCAACGGCCGGCAGACCGTGCTCACCGCCGCGCAGGACAACACCGCCGCCTTCCCTCTGGGCTTGTATTCCAATACGACGACCTACACGCGCCCCAGCATGTTCATCGACAACGGCGCGGTCCAGCTCTGGGAGGTCAACCGCCTCGGCACGACCGCCAATCCGAACTCCGCCACCACGAGCAACGCCCGCCTCCTCTCCAGCGGTTCCGCCTATCTCCGCAACACGATCAACGGCGGCGTCCTCTACCAGGTCCCCGGCATCACCGACAAATCGCTCTACGACTGGACGTCCATCAATGCCGTTTCGACCAACTGGAACAAGGACCGCGCGTTTATCTACACCGGCGAGATCGAGCAGAAGATCCTCGAAAACCTCTTTGCCCGCGCGGCCTGGCATCTGGAGGACTTCGACACCTACAACCGCAACATCACGAACCCGCCGGTCCTCCAGGTTGACGTGAACCAGGTCCTCCTCGACGGCCAGGCCAACCCGTACTTCCTGCGGCCCTACATCCAGTCGATCGAGCCCACGATCTTCCGCAGCCCGGAGTTCAACGACACGATCCAGGCGCAGCTCGTCTATCAGCTCGATCTCGCCAAGCAGGGCGGCTGGCGCCGCTTCCTCGGCAAGCACACGATGCAGGGCTACTATGAGAGCCGCCACGTCACGACCGGCACGTTCCGCTACCGCGAGGCGGTGCTGGATACGACGCACAGTTGGCTCACGGCCGGCGCCCTGAACAACACCAATGGCGCCGCCGTCGCCCGCCCGTCCTACCGCTACTACGTCGGCGGGCCCAATGCCACCGGTTACCAGGACGGCTTCGCGCCGCCGAAGTCCGGCATCTCCGGCAACTACAATTTCAAGTGGTTCAACGGTGTCACCGGCCAGTGGGTCAGCGAGCCCGCCGTCTTCGGCACCGCGCCCTACATCAGCAGCCAGACGCGGACAGAGGACACCGCCCGCGGTGCCGTCCTCCAGAGCTCGTTCTGGGGCGACCGCCTCGTCTTCACCGGCGGCGTGCGCAAGGACTTCTACCGTTCGCGCGCCTCCGCCGGCGCCGTGGTCGATCCGACGACCGGCTACTTCACCTTCGACAACGATCGCAACTGGAACGCGTGGACCCCGGCCAGCGGCATCACCCGCGACATCAATGTCGTCGTGAAACCCGCGCGCTGGGTCGGCCTCACCTTCCATCGTTCGGCCAGCTTCCAGCCGCAGCCCCCGGCTGTCAGTCTGACGGGTGAGGCGCTCCCGAACACCTACGGTCACGGGCGTGATGTCGGGGCGTATTTCACCCTCTCCGAGAAGCTCGTGCTGCGGGTCTCCGCCTACGACAACAAGCTCGTCGGCGACCGCACCCCGAACTCCACGATCAGCAGCCGCATCGGCCGCATCGACGCCGGCGGCCTGCTCCCGGGCACGACGGTCGCGAGCGACCCGTTCAGCCTGTATAATTTCGCGCGGACGGTCGCCCAGGCCCGCCTTGGTGCCGGCGCCACTCCCGCCGCGCTCGCCGCCGCCGTCGCCTCCATCACCAACTACTCCCCGGGGTTCTCCAACGCCGTGGCCGCCAATGTCGCGGGATCCGCGCTCCGCGGCACCGCCGACAACAACTACAAGGGCGGCGAGGTGGAGCTGAACTACACGCCGACGAAGAACTGGACCATCAAGGTCACCGGTGCGCAGACGAAGACGATCAACACCGCGATCGAAAACGACCTTCAGGCCTACATCGATTCCCGCATGCCCTACTGGCTCAGCGTCAAGGACGATCAGGGCAATCCGTGGTGGACGAGCACTGCGCTCAGCGCTCAGTCGGCCAAGGCCTTTTACGACTCCGCGGTCGTCGTCCCCATCAAGCTCGACCAGGCGCTGCTCGGAAAATCGAATCCGCAGGTGAAGGAGTACAGCGGCCGTCTGCTCACCACGTATTATTTCTCCGAGGGCCGGCTCCGCGGCGTCGGAATCGGTGGCTCCGCGAGCCGCGACTCCCGCAGTGTCATCGGCTACAAGGGCGCCACGCCCGACGCCGACGGCATCGTCCGCTCGCTCGACGTCAACCAGCCCATCTACGATCCGGCGCGCAACTACTTCGACTTCTGGACCTCCTATAGCACGAAGCTCTGGAAGGACGCGGTTCGCGCGCGCTTCCAGCTGAACCTCCAGAATGCCTTTGAGAACGGCCGGCTGCAGGCGACCGCGGTCAATCCCGACGGCCAGCCCTACAACTACCGCATCGTCAATCCGCGCAAGCTGGTGCTGACGACGACCTTCTCGTTCTGAGCTCCTCCGGCTCCCGCAAAAACTCTCCCGCCGAAAGGCTGGAGAGTTTTTCGTTTCCGGGTCTTGCTGCCGCCATGTCTGCGCGCCACCCCGCCTCCACCCTAATCGCCTACGCCACCGCCTTGCTGTCGCGTGCGGGGCTCGATGCCGACAAGGCCGCCGCCGTTGCCGTCGTCCTCACCGAGGGCGATCTGCTCGGGCACACGACTCACGGCCTGGCGCTGCTCGCACCCTACCTCGCCGAGATTGAAAAGGGCGCGATGACGAAGACCGGCGAACCGCACGTCGTCGCCGATTTTCCCGCCGCCGTCACCTGGGACGGCCGACGCCTGCCCGGCCCGTGGCTCGTCACCCGCGCCTTGGACCTCGCGATCCCGCGCGCGAAGACCTGTGGCACCTGCACCGTCGTCATCCGCCGCAGCCACCACATCGCGTGCCTCGCCGCCTACCTGAAGCGCGTCACCGACGAGGGCTTGATGGTGCTGCTGTCGTGCTCCGATCCCGCCGCCGCGAGTGTCGCGCCGTTCGGTGGGCGGCGCGAGGTGTTTACGCCCAACCCGCTCGCCGCCGCGTGGCCGACCGCCGGCGACCCGGTGATCCTCGATGTCTCAATGTCGATCACGACCAACGGGCTCACGAAACGCCTGCACGCCGAAAAGAAACCGTTCCCCGGACTCTGGGCGCTCGACGCCGCCGGCCATCCCACGTCCGACCCTGCCGCGCTCTACACGAAACCGCCGGGCACGCTGCTGCCCGCGGGCGGTGTGGACCACGGACACAAAGGCTACGCCTTCGCGCTGCTCGTCGAAGCGCTCACCGGCGCGCTCGCGGGCCACGGTCGGGCCGATCCGGTCGAAGGCTGGGGCGCGAGCGTGTTCATTCAGGTCCTCGTTCCCGCGCTGTTCGGCGGGGCGGAGGAGTTTCGCCGCCAGACCGAGCACGTCGCCGCCGCCTGTCGCGCCACGCCGCCGCGTCCCGGTTTCGAGCGCGTGCGCCTCCCCGGCGAGTCCGGTCTCCGGCGCCGCGCCGACCAACTCGCCCACGGTGTCGAACTCTATCCCGGCATTCTCGACGCGCTCGCGCCGTGGACACAGAAACTCGGGGTCACCGCGCCGGCTTCGATCTGACGGCCGGGGCGCGGCCGGCCCTCACGAAGGACTCGTCCCGGTAAACTTCATCCGCCGCACGATCTGCGAAAACAGCCACGGGGTGTACCGCTTCAGGTAGATGCCCAGGATTTCCTTTCCGCCGACGTAGACCTCTTCCTGTCCGCTGGCCACGGCGCGCAGGATGGCCGCGGCGCACTTTTCCGGCGCGATGGCGGCGCGCTCTTTGCTCGCGGCGCTGGCGCCCTGTTTCTGGCCGTCCGCGCTCACGGCGTTGATCGCGACCGCCGTGCGGACATAGCCCGGGCAGGCGATCGTCACCTTCAACCCTGCCTTCCAGACCTCGGCGCGCAGCGAGTCGAACCAGCCGTGCAGGGCGTGCTTGGACGACGCATACGTCGAGCGTCCGGGCGTGCCGACGTAGCCCATCACGCTGCTGATGACGACCACATGGCCGGCTCCGCGCTGGAGCATCGAGGGCAATACCGCCTTGGTCAGCGCCACCGGCCCGAAATAGTTCACTTCCATCAGCGCGCGTTCGACCTCGAGCGTCGCGTCCTTGGCGAGGGCGCGCTGGCTCACGCCGCCGTTGTTCACGAGCACGTCGATGTGCCCGCGCTGCGCGAGCACGGTGGCGACCGCCGCGGGAAAGGTTTCGCTGCGCGCGAGGTCGAGCGGTACGACGAGGTGCTCGTCCGGCCGCACGCAGGCACGGCGCACGCGCTCGAGCTCCTCGACGCGGCGGCTGGAGAGCACCAGGCGCGCGCCTTCGCGGGCGAAGGCCTGGGCGAGCGCCTCGCCAATGCCCGACGACGCCCCGGTGATCCAGACGACCTGGTTGGAAAATCTCATCGTAGGCCGCCAGCTTGCCGGTGCTCGATGGCTCGGCAAGCCCGCGACCTGTCACCCGCCGTTAGCAGCCGTACACCCCGCCGTTGATGTCGAGCGTCGCCCCGGTGATGAAGCCGTCGAACTCGCTCGCGAGGTACACGGCGGCGCGGGCGACGTCATCGGCGTTGCCGCCGCGCCCCAGGGGAATGCCGGCGACGGTGGCGCGGGCGGATTCGACGGTCGTGTGCGTGTTGTGGAAACTGGTGCCGAGGATTAGGCCGGGGGCGAGGGCGTTGACGCGCACGCCCTGCGGCCCGAGCTCCGTGGCGAGAGAGCGGGTGAAGGTCAGCACGGCGCCCTTCGCCGTGGAGTAGGCGAGGGAGCCGCCGTGGCCGCCCTTGCGGCCGGCGAGCGAGGAGAGATTCACGATGCTCGCTCCGCCGGCGCCCTTCGCGGCGGCGATGAGGTGGGGCGCGGCGGCGCGCGTGACCCGGCGCACGCTGCCGACGTTGAGCGAGATCACCTGCGACCAGAACGTGTCGTCGGCCTCCGCGAGGGTGCGGCGGCCGATGAGAGAGCCGGCGTTGTTGATCAGCACGTCGAGCCCGCCCAGGAAGGCCACAGCCTTGGCGACGAGTTCATCGCTCTCCTCTGTGGTGGTGAGATCGGCGCTCGCGCTGGCGAAGCGGCGGCCAAGTGTGGCGGCCTCGGCGGCGAGCGCCTGCGCGCCCTCGGCACTGCTGCGGTAGTGGACGAAGACATCGCAGCCCGCGCGGAGCAGGTGCGAGCTGATGGCGAGACCGATGCCTTGGGCGCCGGCGGTGACGAGGGCGCGTTTGCCGAGGAGTTTGCTCATGGGGAACGGGATGGTTAATAATTATAAATAAACGTCAATCGCCCTCGGTGGTCTTTGGGGTCGCCGGCCGCGGTTGGTTCGGTAGCGTGGGCGCATGAAAGCAGCGGTCAACACGGCGGCATACACGCCCGGCGAGGAACTGGCCAACGCGCTCACGCACGGCGTGGGCCTCGTCCTGAGC
>JAPLTR010000764.1:0-3622 GCA_026398065.1 Verrucomicrobiota bacterium
GTGTTTCGTGGTTCTCCCACCCTGTCCGCCTTCCTTTTCACTGGCCTTTTCGCCTCGCGCCGCCCTCCGCCCCGGCGCCACACTCCGTATTCCCCCACCCCTCCGATGCGCTCCCCACTCCGCCTCGCCGCCGCCGCTTTGGCGTCCGCCGTGCTCGTCACCCTCGCCGCCGCCCAGACGGCGTTTCCGTCCAAGAAAGTCGTCTTCACCTTCAATCCCCGCCTGACCGAAACCGATCTCCGCGAGATCAAGCAGGCCGCCCCCGCCCTCGACCTCGTTTTCCCCACGCGCGACAAACTCCTCGCCGAGATCGCTGACGCCGATGCCATCATCGGCGGCGTCACCCGCGAGCAGGTCCTGGCGGCGAAAAAATTGAAATGGGTGCAGGTCAACTCCGCCGGCGTCGAAAATTTTCTCTCGGCGATTCCCGAGCTCCGTGAGCGCCCCATCACGCTCACCAACATGAAAATCGTGCAGGGCGTCGAGATCGCCGACCACGCCTTTGCACTCCTCCTCGGCCTCACCCGCCGCATCGACGTCGCGGTCGCCAACCGCGCGAACGAGACCTGGCCCTCCCTCGCCAACTACGGACCGCCCCTCGAGCTCAGCGGTAAGACCGCCGTCATCGTGGGTGTCGGCGGCATCGGTACCCAGATCGCCGTCCGCGCCAAGGCCTTTGGCATGACCGTCATCGGCGTCGATCCCCGCGACATCCCGATCACGCCTTTTCTTGACCGCACCGTCTGGCCCGACCGCCTGGAGACCGTGCTCCCCGAGGCCGACGTCGTCTTCATCTCCGCCCCGCACACCCCCGCCACGGAAAAGATGATCGGCGCCGCCCAGTTCGCCAAGATGAAGAAGGGCGTGCTCTTCATCGCCGTCTCGCGCGGCAAAATCTACGACGCGATGGCCCTCGTCGACGCCCTGAAGTCCGGCCACGTCGCCGGCGCCGGCCTCGACGTCACCGACCCCGAGCCCCTCCCGAAGGGCCACCCGCTCTGGACCACCGGACGCGTGATCATCACCCCGCACATCGCCGGCCGCTCCGACGGCGAGGGCGCGCGCTTCTTCGAGATCTACAAGGAGAACCTCATCCGCTTCGGCAAAGGCGAACCCCTCCGCCACGCGGTCGACAAGAACCTCGGGTATTGACCAACCGGCCGGGATCTAACGTAGGGCGTCTGTCTTGCAGACGCCTTTCGTCCGTCCACCCAACGGCGTCCGCAAGACGGACGCCCGACAAAGAAAAATCGGCTTTAGGCCGCCCCCAGCCGCCGCAGCCGTGCAACCACGCGCTCGCGCCCCAGCACGCGGAACATCCCCGTGATGCTCGGACCGACGTTCGTGCCCGACAGCGCCAGCCGCGCCACCGCCTGGTAGTCGCCGAAGCCGAGCGCGTGTTTCGTCGCGAGCGCCTTGATGGCCTCCTCGATCGCGGTGTCGCTGGAGAAATCCGCCGCGCCCGCGAGTTCGATCAGCTCCGCGAGCCGCGCCTTCGGGTCGCCCTTGCCCATAACCTTGTCGCGCACCTTCGCGTCGACGGGAAACTCCTCCGTAAAGAAATACCCCGTGTACGCCGGCAGTTCCTCGACGCCCTTTAGCTTCGGCTGGCTGAGCAGCATCACCTCGCGGAAATACGCGGGGTTGGCCGCGTCCGCCGCCAGCGCCGCCTTCGCCACCGCGCTGTCGGTCTGGCGGGCGAAGTAGTCCTTCGCCATCGCCACGAATTTGTCCGCCGGCTGCTCCAGCAGGTAGAGCATGTTCATGTGCGCGAGCTTCTTGTCGTCGAAGCGCGCGTTGCTCTGGTTCACGCCCGGCAGGTCGAAGAGCTTGATGATGTCCGCGATCGGCATCTTCTCCCGGTCGTCGCCGGGATTCCAGCCGAGCAGGCAGAGGAAGTTCACCAGCGCCTCCGGCAGGTATCCGCGGCGTTGATACTCCTCGATCAGCGCGCCCTGGTCGCGCTTCGACATCTTGCCCGGGCCGTTTTGCTTTAGAATCAGGGGAATGTGCGCAAACGCCGGGGGCTTCACGCCGAAGCCCTCGTAGAGGGCGACGTGCTTGCTCGTGTTGGAAAGGTGGTCCTCGCCGCGGATGATGTGCGTGACGTTCATCGCGATGTCGTCGACGACGTTCACGAGGTGAAACACCGGGTTGCCGTCCGAGCGCACGATCACGAAATCCTCGTCCTCGACGCGTTCCACGCGTCCGCGGATCTGGTCGTCGATCACTACGGGTGCCGTCTTCACCTTGGTCACGGTCTTCTTGCGGTGCTCGTCGTACACCTCGGAGCGCTCGCCGATCAGCTTGAACCAGATCGCGCCGTCCTTCTCGTACGCGCGTCCGGCCGCCATCAGCTTGCCGACATACTCCTTGTACACGTCGCCACGCTCGCTTTGCCGGTAGGGACCGCAGTCGCCGCCGCCGCTCGTGCCGTACTTGGGACCCTCGTCCCAGTTCATCCCGAGCCACGTCAGGCTCTCGTAGATGACGTTCAGGAACTGCTCGCTGTTGCGCTCCTTGTCCGTGTCCTCGATGCGCAGGATGAACACGCCGCCGGTGTGGCGGGCATAGAGCCAGTTGAACAGCGCCGTGCGGGCGCTGCCGATGTGGAAGAACCCCGTGGGACTGGGTGCGAAGCGAACGCGAACTTGTGACATGAGATTTTGAAGGACAGATTGGGCGGGAGTCCGCAGAGTGATTCCCACCGTAGAACGATCATCCTCCGTGAATTCCCCCGCTCCTGTCAAAACCTCCTCGCCCATCGATCCGCCGGCCCTCATGGCACGCTTTGCCGCCGCCGCCCGCCCCGCCGGCTTTCGCGTCGAGCCCTTCGGCGAGTGCGCCGGCACGCCCCTCTTCGCCCTGACCAAGCGCACGCCCGGCCCCCGCCCTCGCATCTACCTCTCCGCCGGCATCCACGGCGACGAACCCGCCCCGCCCCTCGCCCTCCTCGAGCTCCTCGAGGCCGGTGTCTTCGACGACCGCGCCGTCTGGTTCCTCTGCCCCCTCCTCAACCCCGCGGGCTTCCACCGCGCCACGCGCGAAAACGCCGACGGCCTCGACCTCAACCGCGACTACAAGGCCCTCCGCTCCGCCGAGATCCGCGCCCACTCCGCCTGGCTCGCGCGCCAGCCCAACTTCGACCTCACCCTCTGCGTCCACGAGGACTGGGAATCCACCGGCTTCTATCTCTACGAACTCAACCCCACCGGCCGCTCCACCCTGGCCGACGCGATGATCGCCGCCGCCGCGCGCGTCTGCCCGATCGAGCCCGCCACCGTGATCGACGGCCGCCCGATCGACGCCCCCGGCATCATCCGTCCCGTGGCCGACCCGTCGCTCCGCGACCTCTGGCCCGAGGCCATCTACCTCCGCGCCCACCACACGACGCTCAGCTACACCCTCGAGAGCCCCTCCGCCCTCCCGCTGCCGCAGCGCCTCGCCGTCCTCCGCGCCGCCATCGGGGCCGCGATCTCCCATTTGCAGCCATCTGTCCGGTAGCCGCGAGCGTGAGCGAGTGGACCATGCTCGCGACCGCCACTCGCTCACGCTCGCCGCCACCGCCTCCATCGCCCGGACTCTGTATCCGAAAATCCTCTACATCCCCGCCGGCACCGCG
>JAPLTR010000764.1:3627-9975 GCA_026398065.1 Verrucomicrobiota bacterium
CGGCACCGCGATCCCCCGCGCCGCGCAAAACTCCCGCAGGTCCCCCGGCAGCGGCGCCGTGAACACATGGTCCAGCCCCGCCGGCCGCAGGTCGATCTCCGCGCAGTGCAGCGCCTGCCGCTCCAGCAGCAGTTTTTCCGCGAGCGCCGGCGTCCACCCGTGGTCGATGAAATCCAGGTAGCACCGCGCGTCCGGCCCGTAGATCTTGTCGCCCACCATCGTGTGCCCCAGCCACTGCGCATGCGCGCGGATCTGGTGCTTGCGCCCCGTCTCCGTCACGACCCGAACCAGCGAAAAGCCCCCGCCCGTCGCCAGCGGCGTGAAGTGCGACACCGATTTCTGCCCGTCCTCCCGCACGCACGCTTTCACAAACACCGGGCTCGCCACGTCGTCGCCCAGCGGCTGGTCCACCGTCACCGGCCCCGCCATCTCCCCCGTCAAAATCGCGAGGTAGGCCTTGCCCACCTTCCGCTGCATCATTGCGGTCTGCAGGCGGCTCGCCATCTTCGCGTCTTTCGCGAGCACCACGATCCCGCTCGTCTCACGGTCCAGGCGGAACACCAGGTGCACCACGTCGAGCTTCGCATATTCGCGCAACGCCCCCACGAGGCTCGACCACGGCCCCGCCTTCGACGGGTGGCACACGATGTCGCCCGGCTTGTTCACGACGAGCAGCCGCGCGTCCTCGTACACGATCCACGGCGGCACTTCCTCCGGCGCGATCATGCGCACCGGCCCCTGCTTCGTCCGCCGCGGCCAAGCGCAGGCCCGCCCCGAGATCGCAAAAAAGTCCGCCGGCTCCGCGCCGCCCGCCGCCGGTGCGGCCCCCTCCGCCGCCGGCACGCCCGTGCCCTCCGCCCCGGCGCTCACCGCTGCACCTGCTTCAGGCGGAACCGCGCCAGCACCTTCGCCGCGAAGCGCGCCACCAGCGCCCGCGCCGGAAACGACCCCACGAAGGCCGACACCTTGTTCTTCCACCCCGTGACGACCAGGGCCTGCCCGCTCGCCAGCGCGCCAAACGCCATCGTCACCACCTCTTCGCTGGTCATGCTCAACGACTTCGCCACGCTCCCCTTCGCCAGGCCCGCCCTGAGGTCGAATTCCGACTCCGTCGCCCCCGGGCACACCGCGAGCGTCCGCACGTTGGTCCCGCGCAACTCCTCGTTGAGCGCGAGGCTCCAGTTGAGGACGAATGCCTTCGACGCCCCGTAAGTCGCCATGAACGCCGTCGGCTGGAACGACGCGGTCGAGGCGATGTTCATCACCGCGCCCCCGCGCTCGCGGAGCAGAGGTAGCAGCAGGCCCGTAAGTTGCACCAATGCCCGCACGTTGACATCCAACATTTCGAGCTGATGCGCGAGATTGGGCTCAGGAAACCGCCCATATGAGCCGAATCCACTGTTGTTGATGAGCAACACCCGCCCCCCAGGCACCTCCCGACGGAGAAACGCCTCGACCGCCCCGGCCGCCCGCACGACGTCTTCGGCGCGAGACAGATCGCACGGAAAATGGTTCAATCTTTTTCCCAGGTTTTTTATCTCCGGTTCACGCCGAGAGAGGTTGCAAAAAACCAGACCCTCGCTCAGCTTCGCAGCCAGCTTGATCAACGATTTTCCAATCCCGGAAGATCCGCCCGTAACGACGACGGAAGTGTATGAGTTGAGTTCTTCGCTTAGCGAGGGCACGACGGGCAATTTGAGTTTTTCTCCCTTTCACCGGCCCGGCCTGACCGCCGGGTTCGGTTCAAACCAAACCATACGCAGCAACATGAACAGCCAAAACAACCACGAACTGATCGTCTCCGGCATTCATCTCGAACTCACCCCGTCCCTGAAGACGTTTGTGAAAGAGAAGGCCGAGCGATTGTTTCGACACGAGGAGCGCATCGTGCGCATCCGCGTTGAGCTGGAATGCGACCCCAAGGAAGCCGTCGGCACGCGCTTCAAGGCCAAGGGTCATATCGTCATCCACGGCCCCGACATGAATGCCACCGTCGAGAGCGACGAGTGCCACAAGGCCGTCTCCATGCTGATCGACAAACTCGACCGCATGCTCGCCCGCCGCCACCAGTTGTACCGCGTCAAACGACACCGCGCGCACTCCATCGACCTGACCGACGCGCTTCCCAAAGTCGAAGCCGTCTAACCGATCCCCCTCAACTTCCTTTCCTTTCTCTAGAAGAAACCCGCCGTCCCCACGGCGGGTTTTTTGTGGCCAGGCTCCGCCTCGTCGTCTCTTGTCCCAAGTCCCAAGGCTCGTTCACCGGAAAATCCCCATGGGAAAGTCTCTCGCATTTCTCGCGCTGTCTATCGGTCTCGGCCTCTACGCGGCCGAGCCGTCGGCGCCGAAAGGACTGAAGCTCACGCTCGCGCTCAACCAAACGGAGTACGTCGTGGGCGAACCGTTGACCGTCACCGTCAGCCTGAAGTCGACGGACGGTCCGAAGAGGGTGGAAAGCGCGCCGGATTTCGGCCGTGATCTGACCTTGCTGTACAAGCATGAAAGCGAAACCGATTTTCGCGCCTATGCCGAAGTAGTCTTCTGCTACACCGGTGGCCGCGGCATCCCGCTCCCTCCCGAGGGGTTCACCTATGCGGTGATGCTGTCCTATGACGGTATGCGCGGGTATTATTCCGGCACCGAGTCCCCGGAGCGGATCTTCACCTTTTTCCTGATGCCGGGGAAATACCTGCTGCAGGTCCGGCAAACCCATTTCAAACAACTGCTCTTTTCCAACCTGGTCTCGGTGACTGTGCGCGCCCCCGAGGGACCCGACGCCGAGGCCTGGAAATTGTGGAAGGATCACCAGCTGTTGATCGCGATGATGGACCGCGGTTTCGTGGACGAAGACAACGTGCAGGCCGGCTTGGCGAAACTGCGGGAGTTGCGGGAACGTTTCCCGACCTCGACTTATGCCCCCTACGCGCAAGCCCGCCTGAACAAGCTCCGGCCGTAAAGACCTCGCCCGAGATTCCCTTCCGAACCAGCCCCTCGCCC
The DNA here is from genome assembly GCA_026398065.1 of Verrucomicrobiota bacterium. Lineage (GTDB taxonomy): Bacteria > Verrucomicrobiota > Verrucomicrobiia > Opitutales > Opitutaceae > GAS368. Next base: position 6,625 of record JAPLTR010000764.1, read on the forward strand.
GCCCATCGCATTGCATGGCGCAAGCGGCCTACTCCGCCTCATGCGCTGCGAGATACTCCGTCGTCCGCCCGTCGCTCTCGCCCGCGAAGTATCGCTCCAGCACCGCGTGAAACGGCGAACCCGCCGCCGACACCGCCTCAAAGAGCGTCATCGACGACCGCAACTTCAGATCATCCGGAAAACCCATGATCTCGTCGATCGACTTGCCTTCCACGCTCAGCAGCGCGTCCGCGCACTCGGTCAATCGCGGCCCGAGCACCGGATGCTGCAAATACGCCCGCGCCTCCCGTGCCGACCGGATCGCGTAGCGCTCCGCCATCGGACTAGATCCCAGCCCCGCGACCTGCGGAAAAATAAACCAGATCCAGTGCCCGTGCTTCGCGCCACGCCGCAGTTCGGCGAGCGCCTCGACATACTCACCCTCCTGCGCCGCCACGAAGCGCGCCAGCTCGTACGGATCGTCATTCGAACCCTCGTCGCTCATGCTTTGGGCCTCCACTCGTAGGTGATCTCCCGGGCCTCGATCAACCACTGGTTCGTGCGGTTCGGCCCAATACGCCACGTGATCCGGTGCGCCGTCAGGCCCGCCTCGCTCCGGCCAAATTCATCGCGCAACCAGTCCCCCATGCCCTGATCGCACAAATACGACGTCAGCGCATGACTGCGCACCCCGACGTAGTGGAATGTGATCCAGCCGTCGTGATGCGCCCCCAGCAGTTTGATCGTGATCGTCGTTTGCCGCTGATCGCTGCCCGGTCCCGTGGACGGCTCCCGCAGTTCGACGCAGTCCAGCCACGCATCGTACGGACAGCGGTGGTCGGCCGGATCGCGATACCACGGCTCGACCGAGAACGCGAAGGGCTGCCAGTTCGTGCTCATGGCTTCAATCAGCGCAATGTATCCGCGCTGCCCGCCTACGCCAGCCCGGAGTGTCCGACACGAGTTTCTCCGGGCGGACTTGAGCCTCACCCACCCTTGTGAATCATCGCCTCTTTCTCCGCCCACCCTTTTATTCGCCATGGCCCACACCCCCGCCTCCACCCGCTACGACCATCCCGCGCTCTACCGCCCCTGCGGTCGCAGCGGCCTCCAGCTCCCCGCCATCGCCCTCGGCCTCTGGCACAACTTCGGCGGCGTCGATGTCTACGAAAACAGCCGCGCGCTCGTGCTCCGCGCCTTCGACCTCGGTATCACCCACTTCGACCTCGCCAACAACTACGGCCCGCCCCCCGGCTCCGCCGAGGAAAACTTCGGCCGCATCCTCCGCGCCGACCTCGCCGCGCACCGCGACGAACTCGTCATCTCCACCAAGGCCGGCTACCTCATGTGGCCCGGTCCCTATGGCAACTGGGGCTCCCGCAAATATCTCCTCTCCTCCCTCGACCAGAGCCTGCGCCGCATGGGCCTCGCCTACGTCGACATCTTCTATTCGCACCGCCCCGATCCCAACACCCCCCTCGAGGAGACCATGGGCGCCCTCGCCTCCGCCGTCCGCTCCGGCAAGGCCCTCTACGTCGGCCTCTCCAACTACAACGCCGAGCAAACCGCCCGCGCCGCGAAACTCCTCCGCGAACTCGGCACCCCCTGCCTCATCCACCAGCCGAAATATCACATGTTCGAACGCTGGATCGAACACGGCCTGACCTCCGTCCTCGCCGACGAGGGCATCGGCTGCATCCCGTTCTGCCCGCTCGCCCAGGGTCTCCTCACCAACCGCTACCTCGAGGGCATCCCCGCCGACGCCCGCGCCGCCAAGTCCCACGGCTTTCTCAAGGCGGCCCAGATCACCCCCACCGTCCTCGCCAAGGTCCGGCAGCTCAACACCCTCGCGCAGGCCCGCGGCCAGACCCTCGCCCAGCTCGCCCTCGTCTGGGTCTTGAGAAATCCCGTCATCACCACCGCCCTGATCGGCGCGAGCAAGGTGAGCCAGCTCGAGGACAATCTCGCGGCCCTCAAAAACCCGCTCCTCTCCCCCGAAGAGACCGCCGCCATCGAAAAGATTCTGGCCGAATAGTCTCCCCTATCAGCACGGCGGCCCCCGCCCGGTCCCGCCGACCACCCGGTCAAATATCGCAGTGACAACGTATCTCTTCCCCCTCAATATATTTGGGTAATAAATCGCTCTTTGTTAACCCAAAATCGCGCGTGACATGACAACCGTACGCACTAAATATAGCGCGTTGCTTCCCCATCCCTCGGTCACGGTCTCCGCCCGTCCCACCCCAATTTTTGCAAAGCACGGCCGATTGCGCTAGGCTCATCGATTGCTTCCCCCCTACCTTCGTTTCTTGATCCCAGGTTGGCTCACCACGTGCGCGCGCCGGTCCATGACCTGGTGCATACCGTTTCCCACCGACTCCCTCCTTTGAAACCCATGCCCAGCATTCTCCTCATCGAAGATGACGATCTGCTGTGCGACGTCCTCACCAAGGTGCTCCGGTCCGTCGGCTACAGCGTGATGGTGGCCACCGACGGCCGGAAGGCGCTCGCGCTGTTCCACGCCGAGCCCGCCGACCTGATCGTGACCGACATTGTCATGCCCGACCAGGACGGGCTCGAGGTCATCATGGCCCTGCATCGCGAGCAGCCGGAGCTGCCGATCGTCGCGATCTCCGGGGCCAAGCCGGAGCTCTACCTCGGGCTCGCCGCCCGCCTCGGCGCGCGCCGCACGCTCAGCAAACCCTTCAGTCCCGAGACCCTCCTCCGCGCGGTCGCCGACCTGCTCCCGCCTCCGTCCGCCCCAGCCCCACCACCGCGCTCATGAAGGTCCTCCACCTCGAAGACAACGACCGCGACGCCGAACTCATCCGTCGGGTGCTTGAGCGCGAGTTTGCGCCCTGCGCCATCGCGGTGGTCGACTCCCGGGAGCGTTTCCTGGCCGAACTGGCGCCCGGGAGCACGCCCGATCTCATCCTCTCGGACTTTGCCCTCCCGCAGTTCGACGGCCTCACCGCCCTCCGGCTCGCCCGCCAGCATGCCCCCGGCGTCCCCTTTGTCTTCGCCTCGGGCTCGATCGGCGAGGAGCGCGCGATCCTCTCCATCCGTTCCGGCGCCTTCGACTACGTCCTCAAGGACGATCTCGCCCGCCTCCCGGTCGTCATCCGCCACGCCCTCGCCGACGCCGAGCAGCGCCGCCATCATCTTGCGGACGACCGCCGGCTCCGTGAACTCGCCGGCATCATCGAGCGCTCCGCCGAAGCCATCGTCGTCAGCGATCTCGCGGGCCGCATCACCCTGTGGAATCACGGCGCCGCCCTGCTCTACGGCATCCCGGGCACCGAAGCGGTGGGCGCCGTCGTCGACGATCTGCTCCCGGCCACGATGCGCGCCACGCTCCAGGCCGCCGGCGCC
>JAPLTR010000630.1 GCA_026398065.1 Verrucomicrobiota bacterium
AGCCCGGTCCACCGCACCTCCGGGTCGGGGGTGACGTCGAGCGGACGGGTGCGCGGGTGCCAGGTGCGCCACACGTAGCCGCCGTCGCGCACGGCGTACGCCGCGTAGCGCGAGCGCATCAGCTCCTCCGGCGTCGCGGCCTGGGCCGCCCCCCGGTGCAACCGGCCGCAGCAGGCGTCGTACGACGTGCCCGAGCCGCACGGGCAGTCCCGGCCGCCGACCACCCTCACTGGGTGACCACCCGGTAGACCGTGTGGCGCCCGGGCAGCCCCTTGAGCTCGACCTCGCCCAGCTCGCCGCGGACCTCGCCGCGCGCGGCTTCCATCTCGCCGACGCCCTCGACTTCACCTGCGTCCCACCGCTGCCCGCGCCGTCCGAGCGCCCCACCTTCGTGTGCGAGCGCGGCGCCGCGGGCTCCCTTCCCGCGCCCCGGCGCTACCGCGTCAACGAGGCGCTCACCGCCCTGAGTGCGCCGCTCGCGCGCCGGGACGCCTCGCGGCTGCTCGCCGGCCGCGGCAGCTTCGGCTTTCCCGCCGGCGTGCTGAATCCCGGCGCGCTCGCCGAGGGCGACCGCACGCTGCTGCTCTGCCGCACCGAACGGCTGCCGTGGGCGGTCATGAAGACGGCCGAGACCCGCTTCTTCACCCAGTCCCCGCCGCTGCTGCTGGAGCTCGACGCCGCAAATCGTGTCGCCACCGCCACCGAGCTCACCCTGCACGGCCGCCCCGACGCGGAGCGCAGCCGCGCCGAGGACTTCCGGCTCTTCCGCTTCCGCGGCGAGATCTACTCCAACCACGCCGTCATCTCCAACCCGCCCGGCCCCCTCGCCGCCACGCCGCCGCGGCTGGACGCCATGCAGACCCGTCTCGGCCTCTCGCGCCTCGACCGCGCCGGCCGGCGCCTGGAGTGGCGCGGCCTGCCCGCCCTCGACCGCCCCCTCGCCCGCGTCGAGAAGAACTGGGCCATGTTCGCCGACGGCGAACGGCTGTTCCTCCTGTACTCGTTCTCCCCCTACATCCTGCTCGAGGCGAAGGCCTGGCCCGGCCTGGACTTCGCCACCATCGCCCGCGCCACGGTCGCCCCGCCGTTCGGCGGCGACGGCCTCGCGCTCCGCAACAGCCTCAACCCCGTCGACTACGACGGGCGCCACTGGCTGCACGTGGTCCACAAGGTGTATCCGAACAAGCAATACTGTTACTTTGCCGTGCTGATCGACCGCGCCACCCTCCGGCCCGTCCGCGTCTCCGCCCGCCCGCTCGCCCGCGGCTGGGCCAGCGGCGCCGCCGCCATCCTCTACGCCTGCGCGGCGGTCGTCCGCCCGGCGGAGGTTCTGCTCTTCGCCGGCGTCGACGACTGCGGGACCGCCGTGACCGCCATCCCGCGCGCCCGGCTCGACGCCGAGTGGATCCCCCTCCCGTGCACCGACACGCCCTGATCCCATGAGCGCCGACACCCCGTTGCACGGCCGCACGATCCTCCGGTTCGCCCACGCCTTCGAGTCCGGCGGCGGCACCGAGCGCTACCTCGACGACCTCGACCACGCGCTGCTCGCGCGCAATGCCATGACGGTTGTGCGCCTGCACCTCACGCGCCGCCCGCCGGGCTTCGCGCCGACCGAGCAGGCCATCGGCCGCGGCCGGCTGATCCA
>JAPLTR010000815.1 GCA_026398065.1 Verrucomicrobiota bacterium
TCTCCATGAGGCGGTGGTGGGCCCAGGCGATGCGCGGATCGTCGAAGAGGGGGGTGACGCCGGCCTTGAGCTCCGGGCGGTCGGACGGCGGCGAGGAGGACCATTCGCCGGCGAAGAGATCGAGGGCGTTTTGATCGGAGGGGACACTGCCGAAGAAGTGCTTGAAGTCGGTCGAGGCGGACATGGTGCAGGGAAAGATGTCTACGAAACACCCCAATCGCGCGAAAGGGAAGGCGGAGTTGGAGGGATAAGGCTACGGGTTGGGCAGCTCGTAGACCTCGACCAGGGCGACCCCGACAGCTTCGCCGAAGCCGCCGAGCTGCACGGAGTAGTTGCCGGGCGCGAGGGTCACGATCATGGCGGAGTCCCGTCGGATCTGGAGACCGAAGGCGCCGACTTCGGCGGCGGCGGTGCGGAACGCGGGCATGGCGCCGTAGGGGGTGTCCCAATCGTCATTGTAACGGAGTTGGGTGCCGCTGGCATCGTGGAGCGTGATGACGGTGTCGTTGAGGGCGTTGGCCACGCCGAAGTTAGCGAGGGTGGGGCCGATGCCGCGCACGAGGAAGGTGCGGGGGCCAGGGCCGGCGACGACCAGGCCGGCGATCAGGATGTTTCCGCCGGTGCCGACGGAGCCGCGGGTGGAGAGATTGCCGAGCCGGCTGGCGGAGGACGTGGCCGGATCGGCGTCGTAGGCCTCGACCAGGGCGACGCCGGTGCTGCTGCCGAGGCCGGAGATTTCCGCAGTGTAGCTGCCCGGGGGAAGCGTGACGAGGAGGGCGGCGTCGTTGCTGCCGGCCGGCAGGGCGAACGCGCCGAGGCGCGAGGCGGCGGCGGCAATGGCCGGCCCGTTGCTGTCGGACCAGTTGGCGTTCTGCGCGAGCGTGACGCCGGTGGAATCGAAGAGCTTGAGCTGGGGGTCGGGCAGGACGCCGGTGACGCCGAAGCCGGAGAGGGTGGGGCCAGCGATGGCCCGGAGCAGGATGCTTTTCGGCGCGGTGCCGCTGATCACGAAGCCGGTGATGAGGACATTGGAGCCGGTGCCGACGAAGCCCCGGGTGGCGATGTTGGCGAGGCGGGCGGTGGGAGCGATGGCCACGGGTTGGACCGTGAGCACCGCGTCGGCGCTGAGGGCGGTGCCGCCGGCATTCGCGACGAGGGCGCGATAGATGCCGGCATCGGCGGGCTGGACGGCACCGAGCGTGAGGGTGCTGCCCCGGGCGTTTTCGAGCCGCTCCGGCTCGCCGCCGGGACGGATGAACATCCAAGTGTAGACGATGGGTGCGGCACCCACCCCGGAGACGCTGAAGGTGACGGTTTCGCCGACGCGTTTCGTCTGGCTGACCGGCTGTGTGCCGACGGAAACAGATCCGTTGGCGGAGTAGAGCGTGGCGAGACCCCGGATATCGTCCGACTGCAGCGTGAACACGTTGCTGATTGTGTGATTCATGATGGCGGAGACGGTCTGCGCGGGGACGGCCTGATCGGGGTGATCGAGGCCGAGGGCATGGCCGAACTCATGCACGAGCACCCGGCGGAGATCGTAGATGGTGCCGGCGGCCGACGTCCCGAGCCGGAGGTTGCCACGATACGAGTCCCAAGCATAGGCGGCGTTGACCACGATATCGGCCTCAAGCACCGAGCCCTGGATGGAGAAGGGGACGGTGACGGCGAGGGCGCGGTCGCTGAATTCGAGACCGAAGACATCGGCACCGAAAGCCACGCTGTTGACATGATCCTCCCGGGCACGAGGTGCGTCGGGCGACGCGACGCTGGTCGTGATCCGGGCGCGGGAGCCGAGATAGATATTCAGATCGGCGCAGGCCGCGACCGCGACCTCGTCCCAGGTCGTGGAGCCGTCGCTGAGCCGGTCGGAGGGACTGCCAAGCTGGAGGACGTAGGGGACGTTTCCACCGAGCCAGTTGTAGCCGATCCGGGAGAAGGCGTGGAGCCGGGGCATGGCGGCAAACGTGACCACGATGCACAGGACCGCAGGCGCCAGGCGGCGCAGGAAATCAGCGTTGATGCGCATGGGACAGATCGGTTTGGGCGCGGATTTGAGCGACGAAATCGGCGGGCGTCAGGGCCGTGGCGGTTACGGCGGGGAGGGCGCGTAAGGCGCGCGAATCGACGGGCGGCAGACCGACGTCGTCCGTGCGCGCGAGCGGCTGTCCATTGTCGCGGGCGACGTACTCGAGTTGAGAGGCGGCGTCGCGCAGCACGCGATACCGGCCGTGGAAAAATCCCACGAGGGGACAGAGCTGACGGCCGTTGCGCTGTACGAAGAGAATCTCGCGGGCCCCCACCTGAAACCGAGGCACGCCGGGGATCGCGAGTCGCTTGGTCCCGAGTTCACCGCCAAGGAAGGTGAGGACGATGCGGCCGCCGGCGGTGCCTTTCAGGCACTGTTCGACCGAAAGCGTGACGTCGGTGTAGATCGCCTCGCCGCGCGCGGTGCTGACGGGGCGCGAGACGATCGATTCGACCGTGCCCTGGATGATACAATCAGCTTCGGCGACGAGTTCGGGGAAGGTCGGGGGGACAATCGTGGTCGCGCGCACCGCGGGACAGAGCACGGCCAGGACCGCGGCGAGAAGAAGCGTTCGCATGGAAGAGGCGCGAGTGTCGAGGCGCCCCGGCCGAGTGCAACGCCGTTATATCATCGGCCTGGTGGATACGAGAGGAGGTTATGGGATCTCGTAAATCTCGATCAGGGCGTGGCCGGAGGGGATGCTGGACCCGCCGTTGGTGAGGCCGGTGGCTTTGGCGGTGTAGCTGCCGGGCGGGAGTGTCACGATCATCGCGGGCTCCTGGCGGTCGGCGAAGGTGAAGGCGCCGACCTGGGCGAACGCGGTGCGCAGGGCGGGCTGGGAGGTGGCAGGGGAATCCCAGTCGTCCTTTTCCCGGAGAAGCGTGGATCCGGCGTAGAGGGTGAGGAACGGATCGTCGAGTGTGCCGGTGATGCCGAAGGCCTTGAGGGTGTCGCCCGCGAGGCGGATCAGATAGCTGCGCGGACCGGGACCGGCGACGGTAAAGCCGGCGATGAGGGTGTCGGTGCCCGTGGTGACGTAGCCGCGGGTGGAAACGTTGGCGAGATGACTGGTCGAATCCGGGGCGACGTCGGCGTCATAGGCCTCGATCAGCACCGTGCCGGTGGCTTTGCCCGGGCTGGCGGTCGTCACGGTATAGGCCCCGGGTGCGAGCGTCGGGAGCAGCACAGCGTCGCGCGAACCGGCAGCGAAGGCGAAGGCGCCGACGCGGTCGGAGGCGGCGCGGAGCTCGGCGACGTTGGGGCTCTGGTCCCAGATGGCGCCGCTCGTGGCGACCGTCGCGCCCGTGCTGTCCTTCAGGACGAGCTGCGGATCCGCGAGGGTGTCGGCGACGCCGAAGCCCGCGAGGGCGGGCCCGGCGGCGCGGAGCAGGATGGACTTGTCGCGTGTGCCGGTGACGACGAAGCCGACGATCATGGTGCGGTCGCTGGTGCCGCCGATGCCGCGGGTGGAGAGATTGCTAAGCCGGGTGGCGGCGGTGACGGTGACGGGGTTGACCGTGAGGGTGGCGACGGTGCTGCTGATCGTGGCGTCGGGCGTGAGGATGCGAAACTGATATTCGCCGGCGTCGTCGAGCTGGGCGAACGGGAACGGGAGGGTGCCGGGGTCGATCAGGGTGAAGAGGGCTTCGTAGTCGGTCGCGCCCTTGGCCTTGAAATACCAGTGGAAGCTGTGGAAATCGTCGGGGACCGGCGGGGTCTGTCCGTCGACGGCGAGGGTGAGGGTCGCGGAACTGCCGGCGGTGACGGTCTGGCTGGCGGGTTGCGTCGTGATGGTGCGGACAGAAACGGGGGTGTTGTAGAGGTAGGCGGCACCGGCGAGGTCGTCGCTCGTGAGCGCGTCCAGATTACTGATGGTGCTGTTCATGAGCGCGCTGACCTGCTGGGCCGGCTTGGCCTGGTCGGGGTGCGCGAGACCGAGGACGTGGCCGAACTCGTGGAGGAGCACCCGGCGGAGATCGGTCTCGGCGAGGCCCGTGCCGCGATAGGAGTTCCACCCGACGGTCCGTTTGACCACCACATCGGCCTCGGTGGTGCGGACGGAGTTGTCGAGACTGGTGACGAGGGTGACGGCGAGCGTGCGGCTGTCGAAGGCGGTGCCGTAGATGTTGTTGGCGAAGAAGACCTGGGTGACGCCGTCGTCCGACTGGTTGCCGGCCACCGAGGCGGAGCTGGTGGTCGAGGTGAATTTCGAGCGGGCGAGGTTGGCGTTCCACGTTGTCAGGGCGCCGGCGGCGACGCTGTTCCACGAGGTGGAGCCATCGAGGAGGGGAAAGGAGGTGGCGGGCGCGGAGACGTCGAGTTGGAGGCGCATCGGGATGTTGCCGGACGGCCAGGTGGACCCGAGCTTGTCGTAGGCGTGGACGGCGACGGCGGACGCGACGGCCAGGGCGGCGAGCCGGAGAAGGAGAGAGGGCGGGCGCATCGGGTCACGGTTTTTGCTGGACGGACTCGCCGCGGCCGAGGGCGTCGACGATCTGGGCCTCGAAGGCGGAGAGCGTCAGGGCGTCGGCGGCGGAGGTGACGCGCGCGGCGACGGCGGTGGACTCGAGCGGGAGGGAGATCTGGTCGGTGGAGGACAGGGGCACGAGATTGTCGCGGGTGACATACTCGCGTTGAGTGGCCGGTTCGGTGACGACGTGGTAGCGCCCGTGCCCGGCGCCGATGAGGGGGCACAGCACCTCGCCGTTGCGGGCGACGAACACGATCTCGCGCTGACCGGCCGTGAACGAGGGCATGCCGGCGATGCGGAGGCTGCGCTTCCCCACGGTGCCGCCGAGGAAGGTCAGCGTGAGGGTGTCGGCCGAGGCGCCCTTGAGGGTGCGTTCGACCCGGAAGGTGACGAGGGTGCGGATGCCGCGGCCCTGGGGGGAATCGAACTCCTCGGTGCGGACCCCGGTGACTTCGCCGCGGACGACGGCGGTGGCCTCGGCGACGAGTTCGGCAAAGGTCGGCGGGACGACGGACATCGCGCGGACGAGGGGAGCAAACAGCAGGCAGACGACGGCGACCGCGAGGGCGGACACGCCGGGGAGAGAGCGAGGATGGGGGCGCGGCATGATGATGGTGGGGTTCGACGCCACCAGGGGGCGTTTGTTTCAAAAAGTGCCGGCTGGCGAATTTTTCGGAACCGAGCGGAAAATTCGCGCAGGACGACCCCCGGGCCGCGGCGCCGGCCCGGCGGAAGCGCGCGATCAGGCTCGGTCGCGCTTCTTCCAGGCCTCGACGATCTGGCGGATGGTCTCCTCGAGGGACTGGGTGATGTCCCAGGAGGGGTAGTGGGCGCGCATCTTGCGGAGGTCGCTGTAGTAGCAGATGTGGTCGCCGGCGCGGTTCTGGTCGACGTAGGTGAAGACCTGCGCCTTGCCGGTGAACTTCTCGGCGATCTTGAACGCCTCGAGGATGGAGGTGCTGTTGGCCTTGCCGCCGCCGAGGTTGTACACCTCGCCGGCGCGCGGGGCGGCGACGAAGGCGGCCATGAAGCGCGCGACATCGAGGGAGTGGATGTTGTCGCGAACCTGCTTGCCCTTGTATCCGAAGACGCGATACTCCTTGCCCTCGAGGTTGCACTTCACGAGGTAGCTGAGGAAGCCGTGGAGCTCGACGCCGGTGTGGTTGGGGCCGGTGAGGCAGCCGCCGCGGAGGGCGCAGGTCGGGAGGTTGAAATAGCGGCCGTATTCCTGGACCATGACGTCGGCGGCGACCTTGCTGGCGCCGAAGAGGGAGTGCTTCGACTGGTCGATGGTGAAGGTCTCCGCGATGCCATGGGCGTAGGCGGGATCGGCGTAGTCCCAGCGGGTGGCCAGCTCGGCGAGGGCGATGCGGTTGGGGGCGTCGCCGTAGACCTTGTTCGTGCTCATATGCACGAAGGGCGACTCGGGGGCGAACTGGCGGGCGGCCTCGAGGAAATTGAGGGTGCCGACGGCGTTGGTGTCGAAGTCGTCGAAGGGGATTGCGGCGGCGCGGTCGTGGGAGGGCTGCGCGGCGGTGTGGACGATGACCGAGGGGCGGACGGTCTTGACGAGATTGAGGACGCCGGCGCGGTCGCGGATGTCGAGCTCGTGATGGACGAAGCCCGGCAGCTCGGCGGCGAGGCGGGACTGGTTCCACCGGGTGTCACCGGAGGGGCCGAAGAAGACGGCCCGCTGGTTGTTGTCCACGCCGTGGACGGTATAGCCGAGTTCGCGTGCGAAATAGACGCAGACTTCGGAGCCGATGAGGCCGGAGGAACCGGTGACGAGGAGAGTTTTGGACATGACGGCGGAAAGGAGAATGAACTTGTAACGCAGGCGGAGACGGGGCAGGGCGGCAAGCTCAGGCTTTACCCGGCGGGGCGGCGGCCGGCAGGGGCGGGGGAGCCGGGGGGGGCACAAGGGAGGCGGGGCAAGGTCCGCGCCACACGAGGAAGCCGAGCGAGCCGAGCGCCGCGGCGACGAAACCGAGCGCGAGGAGGTTGAGCGGTCCGTGGATGGTGGCGTTGGACACGGCCCAGGTGGTGGCGAAGGAGACGGCTTGAAGGCCGGCGAGGAGCGCGATCGTCCACCGGCCGGCGGCTTCGCACCACGCGGAGAGCAGGACAAAGAGGCCAAGGACGACGGCGTAGGAGCCCTGATGAATCACGGCCTTTCCGCCCCAGAACATGAGCAGGCACCAGACGAGAATCGTCAGCAGGGTCCAGGCCGCGAGGGTCGCATGGCGCCGCCCCATCGGGCGCAGACCGCCGCCCGCGAGGGCGACCGGGAGGAGGAGCAGGCCGAGCCACCACCAGGTGAGGCCGCGCGAGAGGCGGAAAAACTCGTCGTCGCGGCGGAGCGGCGCGCCGGCGAAGGAAGGATCGCAAAATTTCTGCCAGTGGATGCCGAGCTGAAGCCGGAAGTTGGCCTGCTTGTGGGCGAGAAACTCGTACCAGGTCAGCCTGCCGTAGGCCTCGCGGACCGTCTGCCAGGCACTGCGCGAATCGAACCCCTCGAAGGCGGCGAGATGCATCTTGAGCAGGCGGTCGCCCGGCGGGTCGTAGAATTTCTGATACGCGAGCCACGGGGCCGCCAGCAGGGCGAAGAGCAGGCCGGCGAGCAGGAAGGGCCGCCCGGCGCCGGAGAGGGCCCGGCACAACAGCCACGGCACGAGGGCGAGAAAGGAAAACGCCACGCCGCCGTGCGAGAGCCAGGCGAGACCGGCGAGCAGCGCGCCGAGGAGCACGGGCGGGAGGGCGGACGGAGCGGGCGAACCGGCCGGAGCCGGCTTGTCACCCCGCGGCCAGAGCCAGAGGGCGAAGGCCCCGCAGGCGAACGCGCCGGCGGACAGCTTTGGCCAGGTGAAGACGGTGTTCTGGGCAAAGAAACCCGAGATCGCGAGGACCGGCAGCAAGGCCGAGGCGCGGGCCCCGGAGAGGCCCAAGGAACGAAACAGGCCGTAGGCGGCGAAGATCCAGAGCGACTGGAGCCAGAGCGCGGCGGTGCCGTTGGCGGTGCGTTCGTCGAGGTTCAGGGCGTGAGTGACCGGCAGGGTGAGGAGGAGCCAGCCGCTCTGCAGGGGAGGACGGTCGCTGGACTGCCACTCGGCGCCGGGCTGGCGAAGCGGTTCGCCATGAAAGAGGGCGTTGGCGACATTGCGCGGAAGGCTGTTGTCGCCCGGAAGGCCCTCGCGAAAGCGATTGGCCGCGAGGGAGTCGAAATCCAGCGCGGAGGGGAAGAGGTGCAGCAGGGCGATGTAGAGCAGGCCGATGCAGGCCAGGAATTTTGCGAGCCGGGGTGCTTCAAGATCCTTGGCGGCACGGGCGCGGGGCCCGCGAACGGCACCGACGAGCGCCAGGGCCAGGACGCCGCCGGAGACGATTTTTCCGAAAAGCGGATGCGCAAAATACGCCCAGAAGGCCGCGTACCCAAGGAGAGCAACGAAGCCGGCGGCGACGAGCGGGGTCCACGGCGGAGGGACCCATCCACCCGGAAGGCGGTGGAGAACCGCAAACCAGAGGAGGGCAAAGAGCAGGCCGTTGACCGACCACGCGGTGAGGGTTTCGAGGAATTCCGCTCCCGTGCCGCGCCCGCCGCGGACGGGCTCGGAGACCGCCAGCCAGCCGCCGAGGCCGGTGGCAGCGTCGCGCGCGTGCAGGATGACGGGTTTTCCGGTCCAGTCCGGGGGCAGGGCAAGCTGGATGATTCGCCAGCGCTCACCGACGTCGGTGGCGACCTCGACCGGCAGGTGCGCGCCGGTGGGGACAAGCTCAAGGTAGAGCTGGTTGCCGGGCTTGGTCGGGTAGCCGCCGAGGGCGAGCCGCAGGAGGCGGGGGGCGGCAAAGGGGCCAAGCGCAAGCGCGCCGGTGTGAGCGTCGCTCCCTGACCATGAGCCCCAGAACCGGAGGCCGGCGGCGTGGGCGAGCGGCTCGCCGGCGAACTGGCCGTTGAGCGCAAATGAGCCGGTGGTCTGTACGCCGAGAGCGGCGACCGCGGGGGTGATCGGCCGGGTGAGGACGGTTGCCACCCAGAGGACGGCGCAGACCGCGCACGCGGCGGTGAGACCGGCCAGCCGACTGCGGCCCACGGTCATGGATCGGGCGGAGGCGACCGAACGAGAATCTGGAAAACACATCATTTCGGTCGGGGAAGGGCGCCTACCTACGGAGAGCTGGAATGAGCCGGGGATCCGGCCGGAGATCAGTCGTCAGCGGCCGTGCGTGCCGGCGTCGCGGCGGCCGGGTGGGCGGATACCGTGAAGGCCCAGCCGGAGGGGTTGATGGGGATGGTGACGGTGCCTTCGCGGGCGTGGAGTTTCGCGGCGTGGACGGACCACTGCTGGTCGGAGAGGGCGTTCTCGTGCAGGCGGGGCAGGTTGATCGCGAGCGCCCAAAGGAGGGCGAGGGTGGCGGTGCCGGCGAGCCAGCGCCGGGAATGGGTGGCGACGGTGGCGACGAGCCAGAGGAAGACCAATTGGGGCGCGAAGAAATAGCGGGAGCCAAAGGTGGCGTGGCTCAGGTGGGGGAGCACATTGCGGCAGCGGAAGAGCGACGCGGCGAGCAGGGCGACGAAGGCGAGGAGCAGCCACGTGCGCTCGACACGCGCCGGGCCGCGGTGGAGGGCGAGCGCGGCGGCAAGGAGCACGGTGACGGCCCCGAGGGCGGTTTCAATCAGCAGCGGATAGTCGAGCGGGACGAAGTGGCCGACGAAGAGGGAGCCGAGGATGCGCATGCCCGGGATCGCGAGAAACGTCTCGCTGGCCACCGCGGTGTCGGGGGGAGGAAGCGGCGAGCGGAGAATGAACCAGGCCTGCACGGCGCCGCAGGCGACGACGAGGGACGCCAGCAGGATGCTCGCGCGCGTGCGCCGATGGCAGGCGCGCCAGACGAAGAGCGGAGCGAAGAGCACGCTGAACGGGCCGGTGAGGCCGAGGAGC
>JAPLTR010000863.1 GCA_026398065.1 Verrucomicrobiota bacterium
ACACCGCCCTCGGCTTCGCGATGCTCGTCGGGCGCTTCTGCATGATCGTGCCGATCCTCGCCCTCGCGGGCAATCTCGCGGCCAAGCAGCTCGTCCCCGCGAGCGCCGGCACCTTCAAGGTCGAGGGCCTCACCTTCGTCGTGCTGCTCATCGGCACCGTCCTCCTCGTCGGCGCGCTCACCTTCCTCCCGGCCCTGGCCATCGGCCCCGTCGTCGAGCACTTCCTCATGGGCGCCGGCACGCTGTTCTAGTCCCCGATTTCTGAACTCCGATCTTCGATCTCCGCATTCATCCATGAGCACCAAAGCCGTCTCTCTTTTCGACCGCGCCATCCTCCGCCAGGCTGTCATCGACTCGTTTAAAAAACTCGATCCCCGCGCCCAGCTGAAGAATCCGGTCATGTTTGTCACCCTTGTCGGGGCCGCGCTGACCTTTCAGCAGCTCTTTACCTCGACGGATCCGTTCCGCTATGTCCTGCAGGTCGCCCTCTGGCTTCTGTTCACCGTGCTGTTCGCCAATTTCGCCGAGGCCGTCGCCGAGGGCCGGGGTAAGGCCCAGGCGGATACGCTGAAGCGCGCCCGCACGCAGACCTTCGCCCGCCGCCTCCGCGCCAACCAGGAGGAGAAGGTCGCCGCGACCGATCTCCGCCAGGACGACCTCGTGGTGTGCGAGGCCGGCGATGTCATCCCGGCCGACGGCGATGTGATCGAGGGCATCGCCTCCGTGGACGAGTCCGCCATCACCGGCGAGTCCGCGCCCGTCGTCCGTGAGAGCGGCGGCGACCGCTGCGCCGTCACCGGTGGCACGCGTGTGCTCAGCGACCGCGTCGTCATCCGCATCACGTCCGAACCCGGCCACACCTTCATCGACCGCATGATCGCGATGGTGGAGGGCGCGTCCCGCCAGAAGACGCCCAACGAGATCGCACTCACCATTCTCCTCTCCGCGCTCACGATCATCTTCCTGCTCGTGATCATCGCGCTGAAGCCGTTCGGCGCCTACGCCCACGTCGCGTTCTCCATCACGACGCTCATCGCGCTGCTCGTCTGCCTCATCCCGACCACCATCGGCGGCCTGCTCTCCGCCATTGGCATCGCCGGCATGGACCGCCTCCTTCAGCGGAACGTCCTCGCCACCTCCGGCCGCGCGGTCGAGGCTGCCGGCGACATCGACGTCCTCCTCCTCGACAAGACCGGCACCATCACCCTCGGCAACCGCCAGGCCAGCGACTTCGTGCCCGCGCCCGGCATCGCACACGAGCGTCTCGCCGACGCCGCGCAACTCGCCTCCCTTGCCGACGAGACGCCCGAGGGCCGCAGCATCGTCGTCCTCGCCAAGGAGAAATTCGGCCTCCGCGGCCGCGAGCTTCATCCGTCGCACGCCACCTTTGTCCCGTTCACCGCGCAGACGCGCATGAGCGGCGTCGATCTCGCCGCGACGCCCGGCTCGCCCGCCCGCTCCATCCGCAAGGGCGCCGCCGCCAACGTCCAGTCGTGGGTCGAGTCCCAGGGCGGCACCTATCCCGCGGCGGTCACCGCCGCCGTCGAGACGATCTCCCGCGGCGGTGGCACGCCGCTCGTCGTCGCCGACGGCCGCGAGGTTCTTGGCGTCATCCAGCTCAAGGACGTCGTCAAGGGCGGCATCAAGGAGCGCTTCGCCCAGCTCCGCGCCATGGGCATCCGCACGGTGATGATCACCGGTGACAACCCGCTCACCGCCGCCGCCATCGCCGCCGAGGCCGGCGTGGACGACTTCCTCGCGCAGGCCACGCCCGAGATGAAGCTCGCCCGCATCCGCGAGGAGCAGGCCAGGGGCCACCTCGTCGCCATGACCGGCGACGGCACCAACGATGCGCCCGCCCTCGCGCAGGCCGACGTCGGCGTCGCCATGAACACTGGCACGCAGGAGATTGGGAAACAGATGCTCATCACGCGCGGCTCGCTCACGACGTTCAGCATCGCCAACGACGTCGCGAAGTATTTCGCGATCATCCCCGCGATGCTCGTCGGCGCGTTTCCCGCCATCGCACCGCTGAACGTCATGGGGCTCGTCTCGCCGGTCAGCGCCATCCTCAGCGCCGTCATCTTCAATGCTCTCGTCATCATCGCGCTGATCCCGCTCGCCCTGCGCGGCGTCGCCTACCGCCCGATGGGTGCCGCCGCCATGCTCCGCCGCAATCTCCTGATTTACGGCCTCGGCGGCATCCTCATCCCGTTCGTCGGCATCAAGCTCATCGACGTCCTGCTCAACGCCGCCCACCTCGTCTGAAAATCTTCCCGCCATGAAAACCTTCCTCTCCGAACTCAAAACCTCCGTCCTCCTCACGTTTGTTTTCGCGGTGCTGTTGTGCGGCGCGTACCCGCTCGCGGTCTGGGCCGGCGGCCAGGCGCTCTTCGCGGACAAGGCGAATGGCAGCCTCCTCACCGACGCCGACGGCACGGTCCGCGGCTCGCGCCTGCTCGCCCAGTCCTTCACCGCCGACAAATACTTCCAGCCGCGTCCTTCCGCCGCCGGCACGGGCTACGATGCCAGCGCCTCCTCGGGCACCAACCTCGGCCCCACCAGCCAGAAGCTCGCAGACACCATCAAGGCCAACGTCGCCGCCTATCGGGCGACCAACGGCCTGACCCCCGACGCGCCCGTGCCGGCCGACGCGGTGGCGTCTTCCGGCAGCGGTCTCGATCCGCACATCAGCCCCGCCAACGCCCGGCTGCAGGCCAGCCGCGTCGCGCGCGTCCGCGGCCTGCCGCTCGACCGCGTCACGGCCCTGATCGCCACGCACACCGATGGCCGGGATCTCCATGTCTTCGGCGAAGCCGGGGTCAATGTCCTGATGCTCAACCGGGCCCTCGACGCCGAGGCCGGGCGCGCCGCGCACTAGTCCCGTGGGGCCTCGCCATGAAACCGCCCACGCCCCGCGACCTGCGGAACGCCGTCATGCTGGCGGTGCTCCTCACCGTGATCGCCACGCTCGCCCTGATCGACCCTTCCTGCCGGCGCGAACCTTCCGAGAGCCGCTGGCCGCCGCCGGCCGCGCCCTCCCGGTGACCGTGGTCGCTGCCGGGTCGCTCCGCCCGGCTTGCTCCGCCCGGCGCGCTGCGGCACCGTAGCCCCCGTCCATGGCCGAACTCCGTCCCGATCCCGATGCGCTGCTCGCCTCGCTTCACCGCGACGAGGCCCGGGCGCGGCGCGGCCGGCTCAAGGTGTTTTTCGGCATGTGCCCCGGTGTCGGCAAGACCTACGCCATGCTGCGCGCCGCCCAGCAGGAATTGCGCGAGGGCACCGATCTCGTCGTGGGTCTGGTCGAGACCCACGGCCGGGCCGAGACCGAGGCGTTGCTCGCGGGCCTGCCGGTCCTGCCGCGCAAACTCATTTCCCATCGCGGTACCCAGCTCTCCGAACTCGATCTCGAGGCCGTGCTCGCGCGTCGCCCGCGGCTCGTGCTCGTGGATGAGTTCGCGCACACCAACGCCCCCGGCTCCCGCCACCCGAAACGCTACCAGGACGTGATCGAGCTGCTCGACGCGGGCCTCGATGTCTTCACGACGCTCAACGTCCAGCATCTCGAGAGCCGCGCCGACGCCGTCCGGCAGATCACGGGCGCCGCCGTGCACGAGACCGTGCCGGATTCGGTGTTCGAACTGGCCGACCAGATCGAGCTGATCGACCTGCCGCCCGAGGCGCTGCTCGAGCGCCTGCGCGAGGGCAAGGTGTACCTGGGCGACCGGGCCGCCGCGGCCGCCGAGGGGTTCTTCAAAGATGCCCACCTGACCGCGCTCCGGGAACTCGCCCTGCGCTTCGTCGCCGAGCGCGTCGACAAACGTCTTCGCGAACTCCGCGCCCTCGGCCCGGTGAAAACCGTCTGGCGCTCCGGCGAACGCCTCCTCGTCGCCGTCGGGCCCAGCCCGTCGTCCACCCAGCTTGTACGCTGGACGCGGCGCATGGCCGCCGCCCAGGGGGCGGCCTGGCTGGCCGTCAGCGTGGAATCGTCCCGCCCGCTTGCGGCCGAGGACCAGCGCCGGCTGGAGAAGAATCTCACGCTGGCCCGCGAGCTCGGCGCCGAGGTCGTCGTCACGCACGATGACCATATCGCCGACGCCCTCATCCGCGTCGCCCTGCAGAACAACGCCACTCAGATCGTCGTCGGCCAGTCGCGCTCGCCCCGGTGGCTCGACGCGCTGCGCGGCGGCAGCCTGGTGGACCGGCTGCTGCGGCGGTGCGGTCCGATCGACCTCTACGTCGTGCCGGCCGAGCGCGCGGCGGAGAATCCGCGCACCTGGCTCGACCTGCGCCCGGCCGCGGCCTCGCCCGCGCGGGAGTATGGCGAGGTCGCCGGGGTGCTCGCGGCGCTGACGCTCGCCGGCTGGTTCATCGTTCCGTACACCGGCTACATCTCCGTCGGCCTGCTCTACCTCCTCGCCGTCATCGCCCTCAGTCTCCGGGTCGGGCGCTGGCCGGTGCTCGCCGCCGGCGTGGTCAGTGCGCTGACGTGGAATTTTCTCTTCATTCCCCCGCTGTTCACCTTCGTGATCGGGAAGTTCGAGGACGGCATGATGTTCGCCACCTACTTCGCCGTCGCCCTGATCACGGGGCAGCTCACCGCCCGCATCCGCGCCGCGCAGCGCCACGAGCGGCTGCGGGAGGACCGCGCCACCGCGCTGTTTCACCTGACCCAGGCGCTCAGCGCCGCCCGCACGCTCGACGACGCGGTGTTCGCGGCCCTCCGGCAGGCGGACACGTTGTTCGCCGGACGGACCGCGCTCCTGTTCGATCAGACCGAGGGCAACACCCTGACGCCCCATTTCGCGGGCTCGTTCACCATGACCGAAAAGGAGTGCGGCGTCGCCGACTGGTCGTGGCGCAACCGGAAGAAGGCCGGGCGCTTCACCGACACGCTGCCCGCCTCCGAGGGATTTCATGTGCCGCTCATCCGCGACGACCAGGCGATCGGTGTCTTCGTGGTGTGCGTCCCGCCGGAGGCGTCCCTGACCCTCGCGCAGCGCGACCTGGTGGAGAGTTTCGCCGCGCAACTGGCCCTCGTCGTCGAGCGCGAACGGCTCCGCGCCGCGAGCGACCGCGAGAAACTCCTCGCCGAGTCCGAAAAGCTCCACCGCGCGCTCCTCGACGGCGTCTCCCATGAGCTGAAGACGCCGCTCGCCGTGCTCGGCGCGGCGGCGGAGAGCCTGGCCGGGGCCGACGAGACCACGCGCATCCATCTCGCGGCCGAGATCCGTACGGCGACCCGGCGGCTGAACCGCCTCGTCAACAACCTGCTCGACCAGACCCGCCTCGAATCCGGAGCGCTGCAGCCGCGGCTCGACTGGTGCGACGCGCACGACCTCGTCAACGCCGCGCTCGACGGCGTCCGGGAGTCGCTCGCGCCGCATCCCTTCGAGAGCGCGGTCCCCGACGACATGCCGCTCTTCCGCGCCGATACGGCGCTGATGGAACAGGTGATCGCCAACCTGCTCCTCAACGCCGCGCACCACACCCCGTCCGCCACGCCCATCTTTCTCGCCGCCGGGGTGGACCTCACGCGCGCCCGGGTCTTCTTCACCGTGGCCGACCGGGGGCCCGGGCTGCCTCCCGCCATGCGCGAGCGCCTCTTCCAGAAATTCCAGCGCGGCGACGCCGCCCGGGCCGGGGGCCTCGGCCTCGGGCTCTCGATCATCCGCGGGTTCGTGGTCGCCCAGGGTGGGGAGATCGTCGCGGGCGAGAATCCCGGCGGCGGGGCCGTGTTCACGGTTTACCTGCCCTACGTTCCGCACGAGAAAGTGCCCCTCGAATAATGACCGCCGTCGCCGTCAAACCCGACATCCTCGTCATCGACGACGAGATCCAGATCCGCCGTCTCCTGCGCCTGACGCTGGAGGGCGCCGGCTATCGTGTCCGCGAGGCCGAGACGGGGGCCCTCGGCCTCAACGAGATCGCGGTGCAACGGCCCGATGCCGTCATTTTGGACCTGAGCCTGCCCGACCTCGCGGGCCTCGACATCCTCCGCCGCGTCCGGGAGTGGAGCCAGATTCCCGTGCTCATCCTCTCGGTCCGGGACGGCGAGGCCGAAAAGATCGCGGCGCTCGACGCCGGGGCCGACGACTATCTCACCAAGCCCTTCGGCGGCGGCGAACTGCTCGCGCGCCTGCGCGTCCTCCTGCGCCGGGCCCTCCCGGCCAATGGCGCCACCGTGGTGCAGTTCGGGGACGTCGAGGTGGACTTCGCCAAGCGGACGGTGACGCGCGCCGGCACCGACCTCCACCTCACGGTCAAAGAGTACGCGTTGCTCCGCCTGCTGCTGCAGCACCGCGGCAAGGTGGTCACGCACCGCCAGATCCTGCGCGAGGTCTGGGGGGCGGCCCATGAAGCCGATACCCACTACCTCCGCGTCCACATGGTCGCCCTGCGCAAGAAGATCGAGCCCACGCCCCAGCAACCCCGGTTCCTGAAAACGGAATCGGGGGTCGGGTATCGCTTCGCGGAGGAGTGACCCGGCCGCGGAGGGTAGACGGGCCCCGTGGATCGGGAGCCAAGGGAGCGTGGAGTGTTCTAATAGTCAACTATCAAGTTGACTTTAGGTCGATAAAATGGCAGGCTGTATTTCGCCTCCCACCTCACTGGCGGAGTCCTGCTCCCTTCGCGGGGCGGGCAGGGGGGGGCGCAAATCCGACTAAATCCAAGTAAATCCACCCGCATCCGAGCAAATCCGACCAGATCAAGGTGAATCAAGGTGCTTCCAACCTCCTCCAACCCGGTGTCGCCACTCCGGGCACGGCGCGTCGCGGGGCGGGCCGCGGGGTTTCCGCACGGCAGGCCCCGTCTTCGTTTCCTGTTTCTTGGGCGGTGCGGGGCGCCTCTCTCAGCCGGACGAGCGGCCCGGTCAGGCTGCAGCGTGCCGGTCACCGGGCAAATCGCACCAAATCCGACCAATTCCGACCTCCTCCAACCGCTTCCCCGCTTCGGCAAAAACCGATGCTGCCGCCCAGGGCCATCGCGGGCCCTGCCTCAGCCGCCGCGACGCCGCCCGGGCCGACGTCATTTCTTCTCGGGTTCTTTCGGTGGCGAGCCGAAGACCCCGTTTTCGGCGGCGCGTACAAAACCCTCCGTCACTGTCTTGAGTTCTTCCCATCGCGAGCGGATCTTCTTGGCCTCGTCGGGGGTGATCACGCTGTCGGCGGACGAAATCGCGATGGCCGCCAGCATGTCGGCAAACTCCTGCACGATGTCGTTGGTCAGCGGGATCAGCGCCTGGCCGGGCGGGAGATTGTGCGGGTTCCTTATATAGAAGCCGTCGGCCCGTTCGCACACCCACTGGGCGATGCGCACGTCCTTCGTGATCCGGATGAGCTGGCCCACGCGGTCGAGCGGGCTGCCCGTGCCGCTGCCGCTGTCGTCCACGGGCAGTTCGGCCCATTTATAGATCAGCGAAAGCGACAGCTGCATCTCAGCTGCGATCTGCTTCGCGCTGGTCTTCTTCAAGACCTCCTTCATGACCTCGTGGGATTCCATAGCGCGCCGAGCGTGCCGCATTGGGAAAAAGGCGCAACATTGTAAGTGATTCGACCCCGACGAAATGCTAACCTGCGGTGCACTCCATGAATGCCAGCCTCATGACTCCGGCGCGTCCGCCGACCGGGGGAGATTTTTCAAAAAATCCGCCCGGGACCTGTGCCATTCCCGCTTCCGGCGGCTGTAACATGACGATGAACGACGATGCCCAGCTTCTGCGCCGCTATGTCAGCGAGCGTTCGGAGAGCGCCTTCACCGAACTGGTGGAGCGCAAGGCCGGCCTCGTCTACTCCGCCGCCCTGCGCCAGGTCGGCGGCGACACCCTGCTTGCCCAGGACGTGAGCCAAGGGGTCTTCATCGACCTCGCCCGCAAGGCCGGCCAGCTCACCGAGCGCACCGAACTCACGAGCTGGCTCTATACCAGCACGCGGTTCGCCGCGCTCAACGCCCTGCGCGAGCAACACCGGCGTCAGCTCCGCGAACAGGAGGCCCACACCATGGAAGAAATCACCCGGCCCGCCGTCACCGAGGCCGATTGGGAAAAAGTCCGTCCCCTGCTCGACGCCGCGATCTGCGACCTGCCCGACTCGGACCGCTCCGCCGTGCTCATGCGCTATTTCGAGAGCCAGCCCTTCGCCGTCATGGGCGAAAAACTCGGCATCGGCGAAAGCTCCGCCCGCATGCGCGCCGAGCGCGCCCTCGACAAGCTCCGCGGGCTGCTCGCTCAAAAGGGCATCACCTCCACCGCCGCTGTCCTCGCGCTCGTCCTCTCGACCAAGGCCGTGGCCGCCCCGCCGGTCGGCCTCGCCGCAAGCCTCGCCGGCGGCGCGCTCGCCAAGTCGGCCGCGATCGGCACCGGCGCCGGCCTCTTCGTCAAGGCCTACCACGTTTTCGCCATGAACAAAGTCACCACCGGCGTCGCCGCAGCCGTGACCGTCACCGCCGCGGGCGTAGCCTCCTATGAAGTCGATGAGTCGGCGCGCCACACCGCCTTCTTCATCTACGCCGTCTGCTTCGGCGTCGGCCTGCTCTTCGCGATCCTGAGCGTGATCTTCGGGCACCTCGGGCATAGCGGCGATGGGGGCGTCGACCACGGGGCCGATTTGCATGGTCACGCCGAGGCGGGCTTCGGCGCGCATGACATGCCGGGTTTCGAGCCCATCGGACCGACCACCATCGCGACCTTCGTCACCGCCTTCGGTGGGATCGGCATGGTGCTCAACCAGAGCGCCAGCCTGCATCGCTTCAGCGGACCGCTCGCCGCCGTCGGCGCCCTGGCCATCGCGGCGGTCGTCGGCTGGGGCTTCGCCCTGGTCTTCCGCTGGGCGCAGGGCTCCAGCGAAGGCCGCATCAGCGAGACCACCGGCCTCACCGCCACCGTCATCACCCCGATCCCCGCCGGCGGGGTCGGCGAGATCGCCTACGTCCAGGCCGGCTCCCGCTACTCCGCTCCCGCCCGCACGGAGGACGGCACCGCGTTTCCCAACGGCGCGACCGTCAGGATCACCCGCGTCGTCGGCACGCAGTTTTATGTCAGCGCTTCCGGGTGACCGCCGGCCGGCTTTCCCTTTTCCTCCGCTCAACTCCACCTCCACATGAACCCTACCCTCCTCCTCGCGCAATTTGGTTTTGGCATCGGAGCGATGGCCGTCATCGGCATCGTCTTCGTGGTCTTTTTCTTCGTCATGGTGTGGGCCAGTCGCTACACCAAGGTCGGCCCCAACGAGGTGCTGATCGTCTCCGGTCGCCAGCACCGGATCCTCGGGCCCGACGGCAAGGTCGCCACCCGCGGCTTCCGCGTCGTGAAAGGCGGCGGCACCTTCATCATCCCCGTCGTCGAAAAGGCCGACGTGCTCTCGCTCGAGCTCCTCACCATCGATGTGCAGACGCCCGAGGTCTACACGAGCAAGGGCGTGCCGGTGAAGGTTGACGGCGTCGCCCAGATCAAGGTCAAGGGCGACGACATCTCCATCGCCACCGCCTCCGAGCAATTCCTCAGCAAGGGCGTCGATGAGATCAAGAACATCGCCATGCAGACCCTGGAGGGCCACCTCCGCGCCATCCTCGGCACGATGACGGTCGAGGAGATCTACCAGAACCGCGATGCCTTCGCGTCCAAGGTCCAGGAGGTCGCCGCCGGCGACATGGCCAACATGGGCCTCACCATCGTTAGCTTCACGATCCGCGACATCCGCGACACGCAGGGCTACCTCGACGCCCTGGGCAAGCCCCGCATCGCGCAGGTGAAGCGCGACGCGCAGATCGCCCAGGCCGAGGCCGACCGCGATGCCGCCATCCGCACCGCCCAGGCCTCGCAGGCGGGCCAAGAGGCGAAGTTCGCCGCCGATTCCAAGATCGCCGAAGCCAAGCGCGACTTCGAGATGAACCTCGCCGGCTACAACGCCTCGGTGAACCAGAAGAAGGCCGAGTCCGAGCTCGCGTACGATCTCCAGAAGTTCAAGACCAACCAACTCGTGAAAGCCGAGGAGGTGCAGGTCGCCATCATCGAGAAGCAGAAGCAGATCGAACTGCAGGAACAGGAAATCCGCCGCAAGCAGCGCGAGCTTGAGGCCAATGTGCAGAAGCCCGCCGACGCCGAGCGCTACAAGGTCGAGACGCTCGCCACGGCGCGGAAATTCCAGCTCGAGGCCGAGGCCGCCGGTTCCGCCGCCGCCGCGAAGGCGACCGGTTTCGCCGCCGCCGACGTCGTCAAGGCCACGGGTTCCGCCGAGGCCGAAGCCAACCGCGCCCGCGGTCTCGCCGAGGCGTCCGTCATCGAGGCCCAGGGTCTCGCGACCGCCGAGGCGATGCGCAAGAAGGCCGACTCCTTCAAGGAGTACAACCAGGCCGCCATCATCGAGCTCATCGTCCGCGCCCTCCCCGAGATCGCCGGCCAGATCTCCGCCCCGCTCGCGAAGACGGAAAAGATGGTCATCATCAGCGGCGGCAACGGCCCCGGCGGTGGCGCGAGCAAGCTCACCGGCGACGTCACCACCATCCTCAGCCAACTCCCGCCCGTGCTGGAGTCGCTCACCGGCATCAAGTTCGAGCGCCTGCTCGAACAGGTGCCCGGCCTTAAGCACGCCATGGACAAGAAGGACACCTAATCGCCGTCGCATCAGACGCACAGCCCACTCCGTAGAAGGCCGGAACTTCACCTCCCGGCCTTCTTTTTTTCGTGCGTCCCCGGGCCGGTCTGTGGCTTAATGGCCACTTATCCATTTTCTTTCTCAATGAATATCCACGAATATCAGGCCAAGGCGCTCTTCGAAAAATTTGGCATCGCGGTGCCCAAGGGCACCACGGCCACGACGCCCGAACAGTTTACCACCGCCCTCGCCGAGCTCCCGGAGGGCCCGACGA
Organism: Verrucomicrobiota bacterium; assembly: GCA_026398065.1. GTDB lineage: Bacteria > Verrucomicrobiota > Verrucomicrobiia > Opitutales > Opitutaceae > GAS368. Next base: position 10,867 of record JAPLTR010000863.1, read on the forward strand.
TGGTCAAGTCCCAGATCCATGCCGGCGGCCGCGGCAAGGGGACGTTCACCGATGGCTTCAAGGGCGGCGTCAAGTTCTGCAAGACCAAGGCCGACGCGAAGGAGATCGCCGGCAAGATGCTCAACAACACCCTCGTCACCGTCCAGACCGGCCCCGCCGGCCGCAAGGTCCAGACGATCTACTTCACCGTCGCGAGCGACATCAAGAAGGAGTACTACCTCGCCATCCTCCTCGACCGTAACACCTCGAAACCCGTGATCGTGGCTTCGACCGAGGGCGGCATGGAAATCGAGAAGGTCGCCCACGACACCCCGGAAAAACTCTTCAAGATCATCGTCGATCCTGCCTACGGCCTGGCCGATTTCCAGGTGCGCGAACTGATCTTCAAGCTCGGTTTCACGGGCGCCGAGGCCAAGAACGCCGGCAAGCTCATCCGCAACCTCTACAACTGCTACTGGGAGACCGACGCCGCGATGATCGAGGTCAATCCCCTCATCACCACGCCCACCGGCGACGTCCTCGCCCTCGACGCGAAGGTCTCGTTCGACGACAACGCCCTCTTCCGCCACCCCGAGATCGTCGCCCTCCGCGATCTCAACGAGGAAGACCCGAAGGAAATCGAGGCCTCGAAGTTCTCCCTCAGCTACATCGCGCTCGACGGCAACATCGCCTGCCTCGTCAACGGCGCCGGTCTCGCGATGAGCACGATGGACATCATCCAGCACTTCGGCGGCACGCCCGCCAACTTCCTCGACGTCGGCGGCGGCGCGACGAAGGCCCAGGTCATCGCGGCCTTCAAGATCATCCTCGGCGACAAGAATGTGAAAGGCATCCTCGTCAACATCTTCGGCGGCATCATGG
>JAPLTR010000864.1 GCA_026398065.1 Verrucomicrobiota bacterium
AGCATGGCGGGCACGGCGAGGCTGGCGCCGGAGACGTGCACTTCACGGGGATCGAACTGGCCGATGGCGAGCGCCCAGGGGTCGAGGCGCACGTAGACCAGTCGCGCAGCGACGACGGGCTCGGCGAAGGCCGGGAGGGAGAGGCGGGCATCCTCGATGAGGACGCGGCCGGTGGGATCGAACGAGGTGCGACCGAAAGTGGCCTGTACGCCGGAGGCGGCGAGGCGCTCCTCCAGGGAACGGAGGAGGAAGCCGGGGACCTCGAGCTCGCGGTGCGTCGCAATGTAGCACTGGACGGCCAACAGGACCGCGAGGGCGAGCCAGACGGTCCAGAGGACGAAGGAACCGATGGACGACAGGCACCAGCGGGTGCCGGTCCAGAGAGGTTTGAGCGTGCGACGCATCGGTTCAGGGGGCGGGCGCGGCAACCGGCGGGGCCGCGCGAGGCGCGGCGCCATTTTCCGGAGGAATCGCCACGGCGCGAGGGGCGTGCCTCGCGATGACAGACTGGAGGGCCGGCGCCATGATGCGGGCGGATTTACTTTTTCGGTTCCGCCGGGACACCGGGATCGCGGGGGCCGTAGACAAAGAGCCAGAGGGCGTCGAGGAGCGGCTGTTCGATTTCGAAGACAGCGTCGAATTCCCGGGAGCCGGCGAGGAGCTGGGCGCCGCCGACGCGTTCGGTGAAGAGGAGGGAGCGGGTCTTGGGCTGGTCGGCGCCGGGGAGCGAGACGGTGGCGTCGAGGCGGTAGCTCCACGGGCGGTCGTCGCCCGCGACGGTGACGCGCTCGGTGAAGGTGTCCTGCACGAAGCGCTTGGCGCGGGGGGCGCGCAGCTGGGCGAGGAGTTTTTCGAGGGCGTCGCGGCGGGCGGGGGGCTCGGCGGCTAGGGCGGTCCGGCGATAGTCGAACTCGACGGCGTAGATGTAGCCCTTGGGATTGGTGAGCGGGTCGAGGCGGGCGTAGAGCGCGCCCTGGGCGTCGGTGCCGAGCTGGACGGTGGTGGTCGTGGTGGTGAGGGCGGTACTGGGCGCGGCGCCGGGGGCCGCCGCGGCGGGCGTCGCGAGGGTCAGGGTGAGCTCGCGCTCGGGGCGGTTGAAGCCCCAGTTTTCGAGGTCGGCGTTGGTGGGGGCGTCGCGCACGAAGCCGTCGGTTTCCTTGGCGGACAGGAGGGTGAGCTGTTCGAGCAGGCGCTGGACGGCGGCGCGATCGGCGGCGAGGGGTTGCGGGGCGGAGCCGGCGTCGCCACGGCGGACGATCTGCCAGGTGGCCTCGGCGGCGGTCGCGCCGGCGTCGATGCGCTGGAGGACGAGCGGGGGCTGGTTGGGGGCGGTCAGCGACACGGCGGTGACGTTGCGCGGGTCGAATTCGAGGAGGCGCCGTTCGCGCAGGCTGACCTGGGCGTTGCGGAGGACCTCGACGAGGGCGGTGGGGACGGCGACGGTGAAGACGGCGGGGCGGCCTTCCAACTGGGCGTAGTATTCGACGGCGGCGGAGCCGGAGGACGCGGGGGCGGCGGCGGCTGCGAGGGGAACCGGATCACCGAGGAAGAGGGTTTCGCGGCGGTTGTTGCCCTCGTGGGTGACGCGGAGCTTCGGATCAGCGGAGGGGAGGGTGGCGGGCGGAACGGCGGGGCTGAAGGATTGGGCGGGGAGGACGCGGGCCTCAACGAGGAGACCGCGGGCCTCGAAGGGCTGGATCGTGAAGACCGAGTCGGCGCGGAGCTTGTCGAGGCCGAGCGAGAGGCTGTCGGCGAGGCCGCGGGCGACGACGTGGATGCGTGCGCCGTCGGGCGAGAGAATGTAGAGACGGTTGCCGATGTTGGTGACGTCGCCGATGCGGAGAGTCGTCGGGGCGGCGTCGCCGGAGGCGAAGGCGATGGTGAGTTTGGGGTGGTCGAGGCCGTAGTCGGCGAGCGACATGTTATTGTTCGCGAGATCCTTCACGACGAAGCTGGAGACGTTTTCGAGGAGCTGGAGTTCGTGGAGGATGCTGTTGACGGCGTGGGGATTGGCGGGCCACTCAAGGGGCTTGGTGAGCCACCAGGCCTCGCCGCGGCGGGCGAGGCTGAAGCTGCCGCCGGGGGCGGTGCTGGTGAGTTCGAGGGAGCGGATGTCGGCGGCCTCGGGGCCGAGCACGCGGCTGTTGGCGTTGCGGGCGGTGACGTCGACCGCCCACTGCCGCTCGAACTTGAAGATGAAAAAGAACAGCGCCACGTTCAGAAAAACGAGGGCGAGCGTGACTTTGGTGCGCATGACGGAAGGAGGGCGGAGGGCTTAGCGGCGGCGCGTCCAGTAGACGATGAGGCCGAGGGTGGCGGCGAGGCCGGGCAGGGCGAAGAGGAGGGCGTAGCGGAGCTTCAGGAACACGTCGGCGCTGAGGGAAAGCTGGAAGCGCTCGATGGGGCGGGCGGGGATGTTGAGCTGGGTGTCGCGGTCGACGGTCCAGTCGATGGACTTGAGGACCATCTCGGCGTTGCCGCCCTTGAGAATGCGGTTGTTGGTGGGGAGGTCACCGCTGCCGAAGACGACGAGGCGGCCGCCGCGGACGCTGAAGGGGAGGTTGTCGCGGACGGCGATGCGCTCGGAGGCGACGACGACGCCGAGGCGGTCCTTGGGCTCCATGCCGGGAAGCGGGGCGATGTCGGTGCCGCGGTTGAAGGCGGGGAGGCGGGTGCGGTCGTTGTAGCTGACCTCGCCCCAGGCGGTGGTGGAGGTGGCGGCGATGGTGACGGTGTTGAGGCCGTTGACGAGGGAGCGGCCGGGGTCGGGGCGGACGGTGCGGGTGGGGCCGAGGTGGAGCCCGAAGGTGAAGGTGATCATCGTCTGCGTGATCGGGTGGGTCTTGTCGAACGCGAGGATGACGAGGTCGTTGGTGTCGCTGATGCTCTTCGGGTCGGTGTCGAACACGAGGTCGTCGTCGACGAGGATGCCCCAGTCGAGGAGGAGGTCCTCGAGGCCGGCGTTGTAGCCGGGGGCGAGAAAGAGGAGGAGGCGGCCGGCGTTGGTGCGGAGGTATTCGCGGAGTAGCTCCTGCTCGGCGGGGCTGAAGCGGCTCTGGGGGGCGACGGCGATGAGGACGGAGGCGTCGGCGGGGATTTTCCGGGCGATGCCGAGATCGAGGCCGTCGACGTCGAAATTGCGGACGCGGAGCTGGTCGCGGATGACGGTGAGGCCGCGGTTGCCATCGGTCTCGTCGGGGCGGAGCTCGCCGTGGCCCGCGAGGAAGTAGACCTTTTTCTTCTCGGGGCTGGAGACGTCGAGGAGGGCGGCGGTGAGGGCCTGTTCGCCCTGGAAGGAGGAGCGCTCGGTCTTGTTGTCCTTGGTCTTGGTGTAGCGGTAGAGCTCCGAGAGGGTGACGGCACGGCGGCGGTCGCCGCAGGTGAGCACGAGGAGGTCGGGCTGGTCGAGGCCGTTGAGCTCGGCCTCGCGGCGGTTCTGATAGACGTCGAGGTACCTGACCTCGATCTTGCCGGCGGGATTGCCCTCGGAGGCGTTGGCGTACTCGCGGAGGAGGCCGCGGATCTCGGGATTTTCGTCGGGTTCGGCGAGGGTGACGTAGATCTTGAGCGGGCGGTTGAGGCGCTGGACGTAGGAGAGCGTCTCGGTGGAGAGGGAGAAGCGGCGGTGCTGCGTGAGGTCGAAGCGGGAGGGGTGGTTGCGCGCGAGGTAGTTGAGGCCGGCGAAGAAGGTGAGGAACAGCACGGCCTGAAGCACGAGGTTGATCGTGCGGATCCAGCGGGCGGTACGGAAGCTGTCGGAGTGGGCCAAGCGAAGGGAGGGTTGGACGAGGTTGGGACGGCGGACTCCGGGCCTAGCTGTGGAGCAGTTTCACCTCGACGCCGAGGATGCTGAAGATGAGGGCGAGGACCGTGCCGCTCAGGTAGAAAAGGATTTGGCGGGTGTCGATGACGCCGCGGGTGAAGTCCTCGTAGTGGGAGAACACCTGCGCATAATCGACGGCGGACTTCACGGGGGAGAGGATGTCGCGGTTGAGCCAGGTGGCGTCGGAGAGGAACCGGACGCCGACGATGAGGCCGGCGAGCATGGTGAACGCGAGGATGCCGGCGACGGCCTGGTTGCGGGAGAGCGAGCTCGCGAAGACGCCAATGGCGACGAAGAGCAGGCCGGAGAGGGCGACGAAGAGATAACCGCCGACGAGCGGGCCCGGGTCGAGGAAGCGGGAGTCGCCGGCAAACTTGCGCAGGATATAGAAGAACCCGCCCGTCGAGCCCCAGAGGGAGACGTAGAGGAGGTAGGCGGCGGAGTACTTGGCGAGCACGACCTCGGTCGTGGTGACGGGAGTCGTCAGGAGGGTCTCGATGGTGCCGAGGCGGCGTTCCTCGGCGAGGCACTTCATGGTGAGGAGCGGCACGATGAAGAGGACGGGAAACCAGAAGATGGAAAAGAAGACCTGGGCGGGGGAGGTGTCCTGTGGGGTCTTGCTATAGCTCTCCAGAATGCCGGTGAACATGAAGCCCATGACGCCGAGGAAGAGGGTGGCGGCGATGTAGGTGCTCGGGTTGACGAGCAGCATGCGGACCTCGTGGCTGAGCAGGGTGAAGAAATGCTTCATCAGCGGGAGGAGCGAAGTCCGGCGAAGATCGGTGGAGAAAAGTTCAAGCGGAGGGAAAAGGAGACAGCGGCGGACCGGGTCGGTTCAAGAATCATTCGACGGGCAAAGGCTTACTTGGCCACGGGCTTGGGGGCGGCGACGGCGTCCCAACTGCGGCGGGTGGCGGCGAGGAAGACGTCCTCCAGGGTCGAGTGCGTGCGGGTGAGGGCGCGGACACGGAGGTTTTGGGCGAGGAGGGCGCGGAGGATGGGTTCGCCGAGTTCGTCGGCCCGGTCGGTGGTGAGCGTCAGGGCGCGAAAGCCGTCGGGGTCGGGTTCGCCCGAGGCGCTGATCGTGAGCGTGGCCTCGACGGCGGTGAGGGCGGAGGGCAGAGAGCCGAGGTCGCCGGCGACCTCGAGCTGGTAGTTGGACTGGCCGAGGATCTCGCGGCGCAGATCGGCAGGGGTGCCCTGAGCGACGACGCGGCCCTGGTTGATGATGAGCACGCGGTCGCAGGTCATCTCGATCTCGGGCAGGATGTGCGAGGAGATGATCACGGTCATGCGGCCGCGGAGGCTCGCGATGAGGTCGCGGACGATGAGGATCTGGTGCGGGTCGAGGCCGATGGTGGGCTCGTCCATGATGATGACAGGCGGCTCGGCGAGGATGGCCTCGGCGATGCCGACGCGCTGGCGGTAGCCCTTGGAGAGCTGGCCGATGATCTTGTGGCGGACGCGTTTCAGGTCGCAGAGCTCGAGGACCTCGTCGATGCGGGGGCCGAGCTTGCGGCGGGAGACTTCCTTCAGGCGACCGCGGAAATAGAGGTACTCCGAGACGCGCATGTCCTCGGGGAGAGGGTTGTTTTCCGGCATGTAGCCGATCTTGCGCTTGATGTCGTCGGGGTGGTGGGCGACGGACATGCCGCAGATGCTCACGTGGCCGGAGGTGGCAGGCAGGTAGCCGGTGAGGATGCGCATGGTCGTGGATTTGCCGGCGCCGTTGGGGCCGAGAAACCCGATGATTTCACCGCGCGCGACCGAGAAGCTGATGTCGGCGACCGCGGTGACCCCGGCGTAGGTCTTGACGAGGTGCGAAACTTCGATGGCGAGCGGCTGATCGGGCATGACGTGAGAGAGACGCAACTCTCACGAGTCGGTTCCGTGCGCTCAATGCTCAACTTGGAGAAATGCGTGGACGGTACGACGTACGGGAAGCGTGGGGTAACCACGAAACACACGAAAGACACCAAACGCGTAAAAAGAAGCGTGAGAGCGCCCGCGAGCGGGCGGCCTACCTCGGAAGCGCGACGAACTGGCGGCCCGCCCACCGGGCGCGGCTCAAGGAGTTTTCTCGATTGTCACCTCGCCGGCGCGGTAGCGCTGGGTGCGGCCGCGGGAGTCGCGGAGAAGAAGGGCTCCCTCGTCGTCGAGGCCGGCGACGGTGCCGGCATGGCGGCGACCGCCCTCCAGCAGGGCGATCTCACGGCCACGCAGGACATCGAAGCGGTGCCAGAGGTCGGCGAAGGTCTGCGTATAGTCGCCGTCGGTGAATTTGGTATAGGCGAGGAGGATGCGGCCAATGAGGGCCGCGGCGAGGCGGTTGAAATCGAGCGGGGTGCCGGTGACCTCGGAGAGGGAGATCGCACGGCCGCCGAGGAGGGAGGGCCAGCCCTCGGCGGGGCTGTTGATGTTGAGCCCGAGGCCGAAGACGAGGTCGCGCATCTCGTCGGCGTCGATGCGGGCCTCGGTGAGGATGCCGCCGGCCTTGCGACCGTCGAAGAGGATGTCGTTGGGCCATTTCAGACCGGGGGAGACCTTGGCGAAGTTGGCGAGGAGTTCGCAGACGTTGAGGCCCATCCAGAGGGTGAAGGCGCCCATGCGCTCGGGGGCGACGCGGGGGCGGAAGGCGACGCTGAGGTAGAGATTGCCGTTGGACTCGCTGTGCCAGGCGCGGCCGAGGCGGCCGCGGCCCTTGGTCTGGCGGCGGGCGATGACGGCGAACGGCGCGGAGCGGCCGGCGCCGAGCTGGCGGGCGGCCTCGTCGTTGGTGCTGTCGGTCTCATCAAGGACCAGGAGCGAAAACCCGCGCGGGCGGACCTTGAGCTGGGTCTCGATGAGCGCGGCGTGCGGCGTCGCGGGGCGCGCGGCGATCCGGTAACCACGCGCGCGCTGGGCCTCGAAGGTGAAGCCGGCGGCGCGGAGCTTTTCCATGTGCTGCCAGACCGCGACGCGACTGACGCCGAGCTTGGTGGCCAGCCGGGCGCCCGACACCCACGACGGATCGGCAGCGAGGAGTTCGCGGAGGATCAGGTGGTCGGGAGTCGGCATGAAGGAAGGAAGCGGGTGGTATCGGCGGACCGGGAGAGGTTGCCGTCGAAAAGGTGAAACCGGTCGTGCAATGTGGCGCAAATGTCATTTGAGGAATTTCAGCACGCGGTGGCTGACGCGAGGCTGATGGGCTGGCCGGATCGGCGAAGCTCGCCCCGGCGCCGATTGCTCGGGTCCTGCCGCGGGGGGCGGTCGAAAGCCCTGCGCGCAGACCGCCGCTCTCTCGCTTGGAAAAAAGTGACCCAACCGCCCCGGCAGTGTCTCAGCGGCTGTGACGCCGTGACCCAGCGGGCTGGAGTGACGGCGTCGTTTATCCATAAATAACAGGCGCTTATAATTTCAGATCGCCGGGAACGCCACTTGCAGAAGCTGCCGCGTTCGACGGCTGAACACAGCGCTGTCGACAGGTCAGTCAATTCGGTTCCTGCCGGACAATGGGCGGCGCTGGCGGGTCCGAAGATCATAAAAGCCGCCCAACTTTTATCATCCAACAGCCATGAACCAAGTCATGAAATGGAACCCGTTCGCCCAGTTCGAAAACATGCACCGTGAACTGGCGACGCTGATGAACGGTCGCGCCGACACCCGCAACGCCGTTGCCGAGTGGGCGCCGGTGGTGGACATCATCGAGGACGAAAAGGCCTACGTGATCAAAGCCGAGCTCCCGGACATGAAGAAGGAAGAGGTGCACGTGCAATTGGAGGGCGGCATCCTTTCGATCACCGGCGAACGCCGGGTGGAGAAAGAGGAAAAGACCCGGAAGTATCATCGGATCGAGCGGGCCTATGGCACGTTCGCCCGGAGCTTCGAACTGCCGGAGAATATCGACGCGGAGAAAGTCTCCGCTTCCTACAAGGACGGGGTGCTGACCGTCGCGGTCGCGAAGGCCGAGCACGCGCTCCCGAAGCAAATCGAAGTGAAAGTCAATTGAGGCTGGGCGGGCGGCTCGTCGCGAGCCGTCCGCCAGCCCTCGGTCTCAACCCTGATTCATTCCCACCATGGACTCATCAGTTCTTCGTCACGTTTATCTGCTCGGCCTGGCCGCCTTGCTCGCGTTCTTGCCCGCCCAGGCGGCGACTACTCCGGCACCGGAGGCCGACACTCTCAAGGTGCAGGTCATCGTGCCGCCAGCCTGGCACCCGCTCATCGACGACCAGATGAGCGAGGCTCTCGTCGACCGGGTGCGCGATGTTTTCTATCGGTCCGGGTTTACCCAGCGGATCGATGAAATGCGGGCGGTGGAGGATCCGGCCAAGGCGCCGTGT
>JAPLTR010000768.1 GCA_026398065.1 Verrucomicrobiota bacterium
TGTCGCCGATGCCGAGGTTGGTCGGGCGCACGAGCGCGGGGGGGTTGTAGTCGCTGTAGGCGTAGCCGAGGTAGGTCACGCCCGCGACGTTCTGGATGAGGCCCGCGGTGTCCTCCGCGCGCTGCACGGCGTCCGCCCCGCCGTCCGGGAAATACGCGGCGAGCGTGTAGACGCCGTTCGCGAGCGTCACAGTCGAGCCGAGCGCCTGGTAGATCCACGCGCCGTGGCCGGCCGCGGCCTGCTCCCGCGCGGCGCCCCAGCCCGAGACGGTCGTCGAGACGATCAGCGTGCCGCTCGCGTCCCACAGGCCGATCGCATGGGCGGTGCCGAGGCCGTTGCTGTCCTTGTCGTAGAGGCCCATCGCGTTGAACGAATAGGGGGCGCTCACCTCGAAGGTGTAGCCCAGCGAGTAGATCGCACCGTTCCACGTCGAGGTGCCACCGGAGGCGAAGTCGAACAACGGCGTGGCGCGGGCCACCGGGGCGAGCGCGGCGAGACCGAGGAGGAGCAGGGCGAATTTCTTCATCGCCCCGGCTTAACGCAAATCACGTGCTGCTCACGCCCAAAATCGCGACGATACCGGATCGGCATCCTAGGTATGCGGTTTCGGCATCGGGTGCGGAGATTTTTCCCCGCGCCGCGCCACGGACGGGACATTCGCGGCGGGGCTCGGTCCGCCCGAAAATGCGAAACCGGCTGCAAGGCGGGTTCGCCACTGCAGCCGGCTTAAAAGGGAACGAACTTTAGCGAACGGCCGGTCCGGCGTTTTCCGACGGTCAGCCGATCCGTGCATTACGCGCCGAACTTCCGACGGAAGCCCACCGCTGCGGTCAAGGCCAGGCCGAGGAGGACCAACGTCGAACCGCCATCGGGCACGCCGCTCGCACCGACCATGGAGAGATTGGGGCCAAAGTAGAAGGGCTCGCTGGAGCCGCCCGTGTAAAAGGGCTGGGTGAGACCCGGAAGGCCGTAGTCGCTGAAGGCATATCCGGTGTAGGTGAGGCCAGAGACGTTTTCGATCAAGCCCGAGACCGAACCGCCGTACATGACTTGATCCCCGCTGCTGCTGCCATAGTAGGCCGCAATGGTGTAGTTGCCCGCGCTGAGGGATACGGTAGACCCCAGGGATTGATAAACCCACGAACCGTTGCCGGCAACCGAGACATCCGAGGCGGTGCCGAAACCGGAGACGGTGGTCGAGGCCACCAAGGTGCCACCCGAATCCCAGACGCCCACCGCATGGGAGGAGACCAGTCCGTTGCTGCCCTGATCATAGATACCCAAGGCGTTAAACGAGAACGAGTCGCTGACATTGAAGGTGTACCCAAGCGAATACGTCGTACCCGTCCAACCGGTGACGCCGCCGCCACTCGAGAAGTCAAACGCAGGGGTGGCCTTGGCCAAGGACGCCAGCGCCAAAACGCCAGCCAACAGGAGAGAGGTTTTTTTCATTGCCTGCTCTTTGCAAGTTCCGTGCTACGGCCTAAAATCTCGATTAACAACTACCATAATTTATTGATTATAAACGTTATAATACATGTAAGTTTTAGGTCATCCTCCCAACTGCAGCGGAAGTGCCTCGCACCTCCCGCCGCTAAAACTCGAAATAGCCGGCCCAATCTTACCGGGCTACGTAACGGCCAACCCCCTTAATCACTCACAATCAGTTGTTTATCGCAAATTATTGAAACGTAACGTTTTCCGACATCGTAATTTACACACCTTGTTCGGCGGTCGCTACCAACGCGCCCCGGGCAAAAACGGCCCCGCGGCCGCGGAAGTACGTCGGTAGGGTCGGCAAACGGCGGAAGAAACTCGCCGGGGCGGTGGGTCGGGGTTTTGTTGCCGCCTCCACTCCCCGTGCCGCCGCTCTCCACCGATCTTTTCGACTATCCGCTCCCGCCCCACCTTGTGGCGCAGACGCCCGCGGCGCGGCGCGACCAGTCGCGGTTGCTCGTCGTGGACCGCGCCGCCCGCACGGTCGCGCACCACACCTTCAGCGATCTCCCGCAATTTCTCCGCCGCGGCGACCTCCTCTTCCGCAATAACGCCGCCGTCCTCCCCGCCCGCTTGCACGCCCGGCGCCCGACCGGCGGACAGGTCGAGTGCTTCCTGCTCCGACCCGCCGATGGCGAACGCGTGTGGCGCTGCCTGATCAAGCCCGGGAAAAAGCTCCCGGTCGGCGCGACCTTTGCCCACGAAACGGGGGCCTTTGCCGGCGAAATCGTGGCCAGGGACGCCGACGGCTCCGCACTCGTGCGCCTCACCACGCCGGGCGACGAACCCATCGCCGCCGTCGCCAACCGCCTCGGCGAAGTGCCCCTCCCGCCTTACATCGGGCGCGCCGACAGCTCGCACCGCACCGAGGATCTCGCCCGCTACCAGACCGTCTATGCCGACCGCGCCCGCCAGGTGGCCGTCGCCGCACCCACGGCCGGGCTGCATTTCACACCGGAGCTCTTCGCCACCCTCGCCGCCCAGGGCGTCGAGCCGCGCGAGATCACGCTGCACGTGGGCCTCGGGACGTTTAAGCCGATCATGACGGAGACGGTCGAGGCGCACGCCATCCACCGCGAACTCTACGAACTCCCGTCCGCCACCCAGCACGCGCTCTTCCCCCTCGCCCCCCGCCCTCCCGGCGCTGGCCGTCGCATCGCGGTCGGCACGACCAGCGTGCGCAGCATCGAGCACTTCCTCACGACGCACGCGGCGCCCCACCCGGGCGGGCAGACGCACCTCGCCGAGGCCGACCTGTTCCTCTATCCGCCCGCAACGTTTCGCGGCGTCGATGCGCTCATCACCAATTTCCACCAGCCCCGCTCCACCCTGCTCTGCCTAGTTGCGGCCTTTCTCGCGCCTGGCTCGACCGACGGCATTGGCTGGCTCCGCGAGATCTACGCCGAGGCCATCGCCCGCGAGTACCGTTTCTTCAGCTACGGCGACGCGATGCTGATCGTGTAAACCCAACCGACACCGGATGGGGATGCGGGCAAACGAGGGCATCCCGCGGCCATCGAACTGGATTTCACGTTAATCCTTAATAGTTTACGTCACCACTCAGCCTAAATGTAACTTTTATTGTTGCATTTAAAAATTTCTCTGCTTTTCTCTTCAACGTCAAAGCAACCGACTGCCGGTTGTCCACACTAACCATCCATTACGTAAAAACGTCTTCTTATGAACATCCGCACCTCCCTCCTCGCCCTCGCGGCTCTCGCCGCGGGCCTTTCCTCCCCGCTCTCGGCTGCCGTCGAGACCTATCAGATCGATTCGACGCACTCGACCATCCAGTACAGCCTCCGCCACCTCGTCTCCAAGTTCACGGGGAGCTTCTCCACCGTGTCCGGCACGATCACGGTTGACCGCGAGAACCTCGAAAAGAGCTCGGTGCAGGCCTCCATCGACATCGGCTCGGTCAACACCGCCGACGAGAAGCGCAACGCCCACCTGAAGGGCCCGGACTTCTTCGACGCCGTGAAGTTTCCCACGATGACCTTCCAGAGCACTTCGTGGAAGAAGACCGGCGAGGACACCTTCGACGTCACCGGCAACCTCACGATTAAGGATGTCACCAAGCCCGTCGTCCTCAAGGCCAAGCTCCTCGGCATCGGCGAAGGCTTCGGCGGCGCGCAGGTCTCAGGCTGGGAAGTCACCGGTTCGATCAAGAAGTCCGAGTTCGGCCTCGCCGGTCCCGCGATGCTCGGCAAGGTCCTCGGCGACGAGGTCGCGATCAACATCGGCGTCGAGGCCGGCTTGAAGAAATAAGCGACTTTCCCTCGCGACCCGCGTCCACCTCCCGGTCTTTTTCAGGACGGCCCCCAAAGGCCGTCCTTTCTTTTTTCCCGCCACCCCGCACACTGCCCGCCCCTGCCCATGACCGAAGACGAACTTCAGACGCTCATCGAGGACGCCACCGCCGACTTCGCCATCGGCGATGCGGAGACCGCGCTCGCGAAACTCACCCGCGCCACGGCCGCCGCCCCGCAATCCTTCGAGGCCTGGCACGCGCTGGCCGAGGTGAATTTCTCGCTGCGCCGCCTCGACGCCGCCCTCGCCGCCGCCGACCGCGGCCACGCGCTGCGGCCCTCCGACCTTTTTATCAATACCACCCTCTCCCGCATCTGGATGGAACGCGGCGACAAGGCGCGCGCGGAACACTTTGGCGCGCAGGCGAAAATCGCCGACTGGAAGGAACAGCTCAAAAACCCGCCCCCGCCCGATGCCTCCGGCTTGCGCTGAGGTCCGTTGACACTGCTCCCGTCGAACCCGTAATTTTTATCTCCTATGGAAAGCCCGGCCTACGTGTTGGAGTTCGAAAAGCCGCTCCGTGAGCTCACGAAACAGCTCGATGAACTGCGTCAGCAGTCCATCGAGACGAACGTCGATCTCACGAAGGAGATCCGTGCGATCGAGGGTAAGATCGAGGCCACCCGGCGCGACATCTACTCCAACCTCACGCCCTGGCAGAAGGTGCAGATCGCCCGCCATCCGAAGCGCCCCTACGCGCTGGATTACGTCAACCTGCTCTGCGAAGGGTTTCAGGAACTGCACGGCGACCGCCAGTTCAAGGACGACCAGGCGCTCATCGGGGGCACGGCCTTCTTCAACGGCGACGCCGTGATGATCATCGCCCAGCAAAAGGGCCGCGACCCGAAGGAGCGCATCCTCCGGAATTTCGGCATGCCCCAGCCCGAGGGCTACCGCAAGGCCCTCCGTCTGATGAAAATGGCCGAGAAGTTCGGCCTGCCCGTCTTCACCTTTATCGACACCCCCGGCTCCTTCCCCGGCATCGAGTCCGAGGCCCGCCACGTCTCCGAGGCCATCGCGACCAATCTCCGCGAGATGGCCATGCTCCGCACCCCGACCATCTCGGTGGTCGTCGGCGAGGGCGGCTCCGGCGGAGCCCTCGGCATCGGCGTGACCGACCGCGTCCTGATTTTCGAAAACAGCTACTACTCGGTGATCTCGCCCGAAGGCTGCGCCGCGATCCTCTGGAAGGACAGCGCCGCCGCCCCCAAGGCCGCCGAGGCCCTCAAGGTCAGCGCCAACCACCTCGAGGAACTCGGCGTGGTCGACGAGGTCGTCCCCGAGCCCTCCGGCGGCGCGCACAACGACCCCGCCCAGGCCGCCGCAGCCTTGAAGTACTCGCTGCACAAGCACCTCAACGACCTGCGCGCCCTCGACCCCGAGAAGCTCCTCGACACCCGTTACGACCGCTACCGCCACCTCGGCGTTTACGAAGAGGCCGGCGTGGTGAAGAGCTGAGGCGAGGCGGGCCTGCGGCCCGGCTGATTTTCGATTTTCGATTGGATCAGACGATTTTCGGTCAATCGAGCATCGGGATTCCAAAATCGAAAATCCCACGCCCTGCCGCAACAGCGTTGCGCCCCCGTTTCGCGCTCCGCAGCGTGCGGCCATGAGCACGAACCGGGTCCGCCTCGTCCGCCCTCGTTTCCCCGCCTTCCTCTCGCGCCTCATTGGTGCCGGACTCGCGCTCGCCGTGCTGGCTCCTGTCTCGGCGGAGCATCTTGCCCCCGCCGAGGCCGCCAAGATCGACCAGATCTTCGCCCGGTGGGACAAGCCCGGCTCCCCCGGCGCGATCGTCGCCATCGCCCGCGATGGCGAAACCGTCTTCGCCCGCGGCTACGGCCTGGCCAACCTCGACTACGGCGTCCCGCTCACCGTCGACACCCTGTCCGAAACGGGCTCGGTCGCGAAGCAGTTCACCGCCGCCGCGGTCACGCTCCTCGCGGTACGCGGCAAGCTGTCCCTCGACGACTCGCTGAAACAGCACCTGCCCGAGGTGCCCGCGTTCGGCCGCGACATCACGCTCCGCATGCTGCTCGACCACACGAGCGGCCTCCGCGACATCCACGGGCTCTTCGACCTCCTGGGTCGCCCCACCTACGCGGGCGCGCACGAAAACTCCGAGGTCCTCGAAATCGTCCGCCGCCAGCGCGAACTCAACTTCCCGCCCGGCACCGAATACGCCTACTGCAACACCGGCTACCTGCTGCTCACCTTCGTGGTCGCGCGCGTCAGCGGGCGGCCCTTTGCGGAGTTCTGCCGCGACGAGGTGTTTCTGCGGCACGGCCTGACGCACACCGCGTGGCGCACGCAGTTTGACCAGGTCGTGCCCGGCCGCGCCGCCGCCTACGCGCTGGAGCGCGACGGCCGGTTCCGCGTCGATCTCCCCTACAGCAACATCCACGGCAACGGCGGCCTGCTCACCACCGTCGGCGACCTGCTGCGGTGGAACGATCTCCTCGACCACCCCGAGGGCGAATGGGCTGAGGTCGTGCGGCTGATGCACACGCCCTCGAAGCTGAAAAGCGGCCAGCCCATCGAAAACGGCCTCGGCCTCCGCCTCGGCCAGTACCGCGGCACCGCCGATATCTCCCACAGCGGCGGCACCGCCGGGTACTCCACCTTTCTCGCCCGTTTCCCGGAGCACCACCTCTCGATCGCTGTCCTCGGCAACATCTACGCCCTCGACGGCGGCGCCCACACCTACCGGATCGTCGACGCACTCATCGGTTCGCAGCTCGCCCCCGTCGAGCGCCCGGCGCCAGTGACCCTCCCCGTCGAGGAACTCGCCGCCCACACCGGCCTGTACCGCAGCCCCGAGCACGACCTGCTCGTGCGCGTCTCGCTGCTCGACGACAAACTCTTCCTCAACGGCGCCCCTCTCACTCCCACCGGCCCGCACACCTTCGTCGGGCCCACGGGCACGCTGTACACCTTCGACCGCGTGCGCGACGGCCGTCCCCGCCACCTCGCCTTCACCGCCAACCGCATCGCGCGCAGCTTCAACGCCGTCCAGGCCGCCACCCCGACCGTGGAAAAACTCGCCGAGTACGTGGGCGACTACCACTGCCCCGAACTGGACGTCACCTTGCCCGTGACCCTCGACCGCGGCCGCCTCGTCGCCCGCGTCTGGCC
>JAPLTR010000736.1:0-7945 GCA_026398065.1 Verrucomicrobiota bacterium
CGGCCTCCGCTACGAGTTCGCCACGCTCGACGTGCCCGATTTCACCACCATCGAGTCCTCCGGCAGCACCTTCGTCCGCGGCGGAAGTCCCAGCTTCGAAAAGCCCGTCTTCAACCTCGGCCTCAACTACCGCCTGAGCAAACGCGTCACTTTTTATGGCGGCTTCACGCAGGGCTTCGGCATGGCCGACGTCGGCCGCATCCTGCGCGCGATCAACACGCCCAACCAGGACGTGGACAACTTCATCAACCTCGATCCCGTCGTCACCGACAACTGGGAGGCCGGCGTCCGCCTCCACGGCGAGGGCTGGAAGCTCGGTTGGAACGCGTTTCTCTCGACCGCGAAACTCGGCGCGCGCCTCGTGACGAACCCCGCCGGCACCTTCGATGTCGTGCGCGAGCGCAGCGAGATCTACGGCACCGAGCTCACCGGCGATTTCCGCCTCCCCGCCGGTCAGGGCACCGTCGGTGGCTACCTCGCCGTCCTCGAGGGTAAGAGCGACCGCGACCTCAACGGCTCCGTCGACCGCCGTCTTCCCGCCGTGAATATCACCGCCCCGAAACTGTCGCTCTTCTGGGACAAACCCTGGACCAAAACCTTCAACACCCGCGTCCAGACCCTCTCCCTCCTCCACCGCAGCGACCCGGACCACATTTCTTCGGGAGATTTCAAGAGCTACACCCTCGTCGACCTCCTCGCCAATTGGCGGACCACCCCGCGCCAGACCCTGAGCGTCGGCGTCGAGAACGCTCTCGATAAGCGCTACATCACCTACTTCTCGCAGACGCTCACCGGCGCGAGCGCCGACAACTTCAGCTACTTCGCCGGCCGCGGTCGCACCCTGAGCGTCCGCTGGCGCTACGAGTTCTGATCGCGCCCTCGTCTCGCGTCATGGTGGCCGCCCTGCCCGCCCTTCAGCCCGCCCAGCGTATCCGTCGCTGGCATACGTATCT
Source organism: Verrucomicrobiota bacterium (assembly GCA_026398065.1). GTDB lineage: Bacteria > Verrucomicrobiota > Verrucomicrobiia > Opitutales > Opitutaceae > GAS368. The sequence continues at coordinate 954 of JAPLTR010000736.1, forward strand.
GGTGGTGTGGAAACTTCACCGCTGGCTGGGCCTCGCCTGCGCCGCCCTCCTCCTGCTCCTCAGCGTCACCGGCTCCCTGCTGGTGGCGCATCATGAGTTGGAACGGCTCGTCGAACCCGACCGCCACCTCGCGCCCGCCGCATCCGCTTCGCTCTCGGCTCCCCGCCCCGCCCTGTCCGATCTCGCCCGCACCGTGGCCCCGCTCGCGCCCGCCGGCTACCGGCTCTTCCGCCTGCACCCCGCCGCCGACGCGACTGCGACCCACCAGTTCATCTTCCTCGGCCCCGACCGCACCACTCGCTGGTCGGCCTTCGTTGCACCCGCCACCGGCGCCGTCGTCTGGTCCGGCCCCGACCAGTCGCTCCTCGCCCCATGGCTGCTCGGCCTGCACATGCAACTCCACGCCGGCCTCGCCGGCTACTTCGTCACCGGCTTCGCCGGCCTCGCCCTCATCGCGCTCGGCGTCTCCGGCCTCTACCTCTATCGCGACCGCCTCACCGCCCTGCGCCGCCATCCCTTCCGCCTGCGCCTCGGCTGGCGCGTCGCCCTCGCCGATCTGCACAAATGGACCGGCGTCGCCGCGCTCTACTTCGTGATCGTGCTCGGTCTCACCGGCACGCTCTACGTCTGCTCCATCCTCACCGCCAAGCCCGCGCCGGCACCCGCCACCGCCTTCGCCCCCGCCAAACTCGCCCCGCTCGAACCCATCCTCGCTGCCGCGCAATCCCGCCTGCCCGGCACCGAACTCCTCCGCATCCAGTTTCCCGCCCAGCCCACCGCCGCCCTCACGCTCCTTTTGCTCCACCGCGATGCGCCGGTCTGGGAAAAATTCAGCCGCCTCGACTTCGATCCCGCCACAGGTGTCCTCCGCACCGCGCGCATCGGCGCCGAGGCGTCGCCTTCGGAAAAATTCGCCGCGATGCTGGCCCCGCTGCATTTCGGGTTCTACGGCGCCCCGTGGGTCAAGTGGGCCTACGTCATCGGCGGCCTCTCCCCCGCCCTCCTCTCGCTCACCGGTTTCTTTCTCTGGCGCCAGCGTAACAAACACTCCGGTCCTGCGTCCGGTCCCGGCGCTTAACTCCGCTCCGTCCTCTTCCGACTTTCACCATGACCTTCCGCTCCGTCCTCTTCTGGCTCCATCTCGTGGCCGGCCTCATCGCCGGCGCCTCCATCGGCATCATGTGCTTCACCGGCACCACCCTCGCCTTCGAGAAGGAACTCGTCGCGTGGTCCGAGCGTGACGCCCGGCAGGTCGCCGCCCCCCCACCTGGCACCGCCCGCCTTCCCCTCGCGGAACTCCAGGCGAAACTCCGCGCCGCCCAGCCCGAAGCACGCCCGCAGACCATCGTCCTTCAAAACGACCCGCTCGCCGCCGTGGCCTTCACCGCCGGCCGCAGCGGTGGTTTCTACGTCAATCCCTACACCGGCGAAGTGCGCCAGCCGCAGTCGGCCGCAATGAGCGAGTTCATGCACACGATGACGGACCTCCACCGCTTCCTCGGCTTTCATGGCGAGGACAGCCGCCCGCGCGGCAAACTCGTCAACGGCGTCTGCAATCTCGCCTTCTGCGTCCTCGCCGTCACCGGCCTCTACCTCTGGATGCCGCGCTCGTGGTCCTGGCGTGCCGTCAAACCGATCATCTGGTTTCGCCAGAACTCCACCTCCAAGGCCCGCGATTTCAACTGGCACAACGTCATCGGTCTCTGGTCCGCCCCCATTTTGATCGTGCTCACGCTCACCGCCATCCCGATCTCCTTCCGCTGGGGCGCTAATTTGATCTATACGCTCACCGGCACCGAAGCCCCCGCCACTGGCGGCGGAGGTCCGGGTGGTGGGGGTGGCCCCGGCGGCGGTGCCTTCGGCGCCGGTCCCGCCATCGAGGTGGTCCCGCCCTCCCCTGACGCCAAACCCTTGTCTCAGGACGAACTGATCGCGCGGGTGCAAAAACAGGTGCCCGCTTGGAAGACCCTCACGCTCCGCACCGGCAACGCCGGCCCCGGGGGACGTGACGGTGGCGGACGAGCGGGTGAGCGTGGTCGCGGTGGCCGCGGCGGTCAGGTCCCCGCCAACACTTCCCCCGCCGAATCGACCCCCGCCGCCCGCGCTTCCGCACCAATCGAAAATCGAGAATCCAAAATCGAAAATTCCCCCGCCGTCTCGTTCACCGTCCGCGAGTCCACCTCCTGGCCGCGCACCGCCAACACCACGCTCTCGATCAATCCCTACACCGGTGAAATCCTCCGCCGTACCGGCTACGCCGATCAAAATGCCGCACAGCGCGTCCGCTCGTGGACGCGTTTCCTCCACACCGGCGAGGCCCTCGGCGGCGTCGGCCAGTTGGTCGCCGGCCTCGCCTGTCTCGGCGGCGTCTTTCTCGTCTACACCGGCTTCGCCCTCTCGTGGCGCCGCTTCTTCGGGAAAAAATCCCCGCCCGTGCCCGCTCAGTCGTAGTCCTCGTTGAGCGCGCGCAGGAACGCCGCCAGCGCCGCGACGTCCCCCGCGTTGAAATTCATCCCCGCAAATTCCGGCGGCGCGTTGCGCAGCCTGCCCGCCCGCGCGAGCGCGCTGGTGCGCTGGTAGAAGCGCAGCACGTCCTCGATCGTCTCAAACCGCCCCGTGTGCAGGTACGGCCCCGACTGGCCGAGGTCGCGCAGCCCCGGCGTCTTGAACCGCGCGATCGTGCTCGTGAGCACCTCCTCGCGCGTGAGCCGGCCGTCCGCGTTGAGCAGCCGCTCGATACCCGCCTGCGGCTCCGGCAGGTCCGGATTGCCGTAGACATTCCACAGCCCGAGGTCGGTGTGGGGCGGCGGTCGCAGCACGGGGACCGAAAAGAACGGCCCGAGTCCCTTCGGGTGCCGCGGCGTCGGCGGCAGCCACGCGTCAAAGTCCGTGTCCCGCTCCGCCAGCGTCGGCACAAACATCTCCAGGAATTCGCCCGCCCCGTTCAGCGCGTCGAAGTCCTCCTGCGTCGTCCCTGTGTTGTGAAAGGCAAAGTCGGTGAAATGCGGCGGCACGTGGCACGCCGCGCAGTTCCCCGCACCCGGCGGCGCTCCCGCCCCGGCGGGCGCCGGCCCGGCCTCTCCCGCCACCCCGAAAAAGATCCTCAGCCCGCGCCACTCCGTCTCCCCGAAGCGAAACGGCTGGTCGTGGTATTTGAATTTCCGATTCGGCTCGTCCACGAACTTCGGCGTCGTCAGCCCCGCCACTCGCGTACGCAGACGCTGCGCGTAGACCGCCGGCGTCTCGCCCGCCGCCGGGCCGCGCGGCAGATCGTTGGCCGCGAGAAACGCGTCGTACGGTGACCCGTTGTGCCGCCCGTCCGCGTCGCGCGAAAACTTCAGCGAGGCGAGGTAGGCCTTCACCACCCGCGCGCAGCCCAGCAGCACCTCGTCGTCGGTCGCCTGCTCCGCGTCGAACCTCAGCGCTTCCGGGAGGCGCAGCCCCGCCGGGATCGCCGGGTCGGTCCCCTTCAGCAGCACGCGGTAGGGCAGCTTGCCATAATCCTCCGCCAGTTCATCCCGGCCCTTGTCCTTGCGGATCACGTTTGCGAAATGCTTCCGCGCGATCCCCTCCTCTTCGGGCAGCCAGCCGAAATTACGCCCGGTGTAGGTCCCGACGATCAGCGCCTCCACCGTCGCAAATTCCCCGTCGAAATGCAGCAGCGTGCTCCGGCCCTCGAGCGCGCCCACGAGCGACTGCGCATTCCGCGGCGTGGTCCCGCGCCCGTCGCTGCGCTGCGGCACGGGACTGCGCCGCGCGTAATCGGTGTAGGCGGCGACGCCGCGGCCGGGCAGCTGCGGCGCGGACTTCAGTTCGTCCACCAGGTGGCAGACCCGGCAGTTGATCGCCTGGTCCGCAAACGGCGCGCGGATCTTCGGCGCCGAAGCCTTCGCCTGCGCGAGGTACACCAGCGCCGCCTCCCCGGAGCCGTCCGGCATGTTCACCTCTCCGCTGCCGTCCGCGAAAAACCGCTGCGCGAAGCGCGACTCCAAAAACAGGCGCTCCCCCGCCCTCACCTCGGGCGCATCGATCTTCTGGGCCGCGGACAGCGTCGCCGCCGCGCCGAGCAGCAGCGCGACGCCCCGCGATCCCCGCCGTTGAAACTGTGCCCACGTCAGCATCCGGCAAAGTTGGGGAGCGCCTCCCACGGCGTCGAGTTCGCACTCTCGCCCCTGTTCTCGGTCTTCGACTGTCGCGAAAATTTTCCCTTTCCCCGCGTTGACCTCGCCGTCCGCGTCGCAACCGTCGGGGCCGAATGTCTTCGTCGTCCGACTCCGCCACTCCCCCTGATGCCGCCGCCTGGCTCGCCCGCGGCCAGTCCCTCGAGGCCCAGGCCACACCCGAGGCGGTCGCCGAGGCCGTCCGCTCCTATGAGCGCGCCATCGCCCTGCTCCGCGCGACTCCGTCCGCCGATCCCGCCCTCCGGCACAACCTGGCCGTCGCGCACATGAACCGCGGCAACGCCCTCCAGAAAATCGCCTCCGCCGAATCCGTCTCGGCCTCCGTCCTCGCCTACGACGAGACCATCGCCCTTCTCCGTACGCCGCCGCTGAACGAAAACCCGGTCGTCCAGAATACGCTCGGGGCCGCGTGGATGAACCGCGGCCATGCCCTCCACCGTCTCGGCACCGCCGAGTCCGTCGCCGGTGCCGTCGAGTCCCACCGCGCCGCCATCGCCGTGCTCCAGGCCCTGCCGCTCGCCCCGGCCGCGGGCGTGCCGACCGAGGCCATCCTCAACCACCGCCTCAACCTCGCGGGCGCGTGGATGAATCTCGCCAACACCCTCCTCGACTCCGCCTCGCTCGCCGAACGCCACGTCCTCGCCCGCGACGCCACCACCCAGTCCCTGGCCCTCGTCGATGCCGACGATCTCGTCCACGTCCACCCCGTCGCCGCCGAGCTTTCGCTGCTCGCCCGCCGCGCCCGCTGCGACGCCCTCGGTCAGCTCATTTTCGCCGTGTCCGATCCGGCCCTGTCCCAGGAGCTCGCGGCCGAGGCCGGCGACATCGTGGACGACGGTCTCGCCCTCGTCCGTTTTTGGGAGCAGCACGAGGTGCCCCATTTCCGGCCGCTCGGCGCCCGGCTCTACCACTTCGGCGCCCAGCTCTACCGGATCAACCAACCGCATTTTCTCGCCGAGTTCCTCCTCGAGCACCTCGACCCCGCCCAGTCCCCCGGGGCCAATCCCGCCGATCCCGCCCTCCTCGCCACCGCCACCGAGGCCATTGCCGCCGCCCTCCAGCCGCTGCGCGCCGCCCGTTTCGTCCGCGCCGACGACCCCGGCACCCTGCGGCAGGTCGAGACCCTCCGTTCCCTGCAGGCCGCCGAACAGCGTCTCGCCGAATTCCGCCAGGCCCACCTCCCGCCCACCACCGTATAAAGGGCCGTCGGGCCGGCCCCTCTTTCCTATGACGTAAGCCCGAAATTTGGGTGGCCATTTCGGTGCAAATTCGTAGCGTTAATCTCCGTGCGTCCCACTCCGACTTGGCTCCGATCCGTCGCCTTGCGCGCTAATCGCTGCGCACGGTTGCTGCTCGTGGTCGCGGCCCTGGGTTCACCCACGCTCTTCGCTCTCACCTTCACCTGGGTCAACGGCCTGATTCCCGTCACCCTCGTCGTCCTGGGCGATTCGCTCGTCATCTCTTCCGCAGCAGACCACAATTTCAACGCCACCTCCGTCGTCAATTTCGGCACCGTCAACTGGCAGGGCGGCTACCTCCGTTCGGGCTCCAACGCCGTCTTCACCAATTCCGCCCTCGCCACCTTCAACGACTCCGCCAGCTCCCACGTCGACAATCCCTTCGGCGGCGGCTACAGCTTCACCTTCGCCAACGCCGGCACGTACAACAAGACCGCCACCGGCACCACCTACTTTGAGACGACGTTCAACAACTCCGGCTCCGTGTCGGTCCAGGCCGGGGAGTTTCGCCTGAGCGGCGGCGGCGCCAATGCCGGCACCGGCGCCTTCAGCACCGCCTCCGGCGCCACCACGACCTTCGCCGCCGACTACTCCCTCGCCACCGGCACCCAGCTCCTCGGCCTGGGCACCTACCAGCTCACCGGCGGCACCCTCTCCATCGACGGCAGCCTGACCGCCAGCGGCCTGAACTTCGTCGCCGGCGCGATCGCCGGCGCGCACACTCTCCATGGCACCGGCTTCAACTGGTCGGGCAGCGACTGGAACGCCGGCACCGGCACCACCACCACCATCGCCACCGACGGTATTCTCGCCATCACCACCAGCGCCGACCACACCTTCAACCGCCGCGACCTCTACAACCAGGGCACCGTCAACTGGCAAGGCGGTTACCTCCGCTCCGGCTCCAACGCCACGCTGACCAACGCCGTCGGCGGCGTCTTCAACGACTCCGCCAGCTCCCACATCGACAATCCCTTCGGCGGCGGCTACAGCTTCACCTTCGCCAACGCCGGCACGTATCACAAGACCGCCACCGGTATCACGTATCTCGATACCATCTTCAACAACTCCGGCAGCGTCGTGGTCACCGCCGGCGAGTTCCGCCTCGCCGGCACCGGCACCAACTCCGCCACCGGCACCTTCCAGACCGCGTCCGGCGCCACCACCACCTTCGCCGCCAGCTACACGCTCGCCAGCGGCACCGTCCTCGCGGGCCTCGGGACCTATGCGCTCACCGGCGGCACCCTCTCGGTCGACGGCAGCCTCACCGCCAGCAACCTCGCCTTAACCGCCGGCTCGCTCGCCGGCACCCACACCCTCCACGGCACCGGCTACACCTGGTCCGGCACCGACTGGAACAGCGGCACCGCCACCACCACCACGCTCGCCAGCGACGGCACCCTCGCCATCACGACGGGCGCCGACCACACCTTCAACCGTCGCAATTTCGTCAACCAGGGCACGGTCAACTGGCAGGGCGGCTACCTGCGCTCCGGCTCCAACGCCACCTTCACCAATGCCGTCGGCGCCACCTTCAACGACTCCGCCAGCTCCCACGTCGACAACAACTACG
>JAPLTR010000736.1:7950-27444 GCA_026398065.1 Verrucomicrobiota bacterium
CCCGTCGACACCCCCTTCGGCGGCGGGTACGGCTTCGTCTTCGCCAACGCCGGCACGTACAACAAGACCGCGACGGGCGTCACCCACCTCGACACCACGTTCGACAACTCCGGCACCGTGTCCGTCCAGAGCGGCGAATTCCGCCTCAATGGCAATGGCACCAATGCATCCACGGGCGTCATCACCACCGCCAGTGGCGCCACCACCACCTTTGCCGCCAGCTACTCCTTTGCCAGTGGCACGCACCTCACCGGCACCGGCCTCTTTCAGCTCACCGGTGGCACCCTCTCCGTCGACGGCAGCCTCACCGCCAGCAACCTCACCTTCTCCGGCGGCACGCTCGGCGGCACCCACACTCTGCACGGCGTCGGCTACACCTGGTCCGGCGGCGACTGGGGCTCCGGCACCGCCGCCACCACCACCGTCGCCAGCGACGGCGGGCTGACCATCACCGGCAGTTCCGACCACAACTTCAGCCGCCGCAATTTCGTCAACCAGGGCGCCATCGACTGGCAGGACGGCTACCTGCGCTCGGGCTTCAACGCCACGTTCACCAACGCCGCCGGCGCCACCTTCAACGATTCCGCCAGCTCGCACATCGACAATCCTTTCGGCGGCGGGTACGGCTTCGTGTTCACCAACGCCGGACACTACAACAAGCTCGGCAGCGGCACCACCTTCCTCGACACCACGTTCGACAACTCCGGCACCGTCTCCGTCCAGGCCGGCGAGTTCCGCCTCAACGGCAACGGCACCAACTCCGGCACCGGCGTCTTCGACACCGGCGTCGGCGGCACCACAAATTTCGCGGCGAGCTACACCCTGGCCAACGGTTCGCAGCTCACCGGCTCCGGCACCTACCAGCTCACCGGCGGCACCCTCACCATCGACGGCTCCCTCACCGCCAGCAACCTCTCGTTCTCCGGCGGCTCGCTCGCCGGCAACCATACCCTCCACGGCGCGGGCTACTCGTGGTCCGGGGGCGACTGGAGTTCCGGCGTCGCCACCACCACCACCATCGCCAGCGATGGCGTCCTCACGATCTCCACGTACAGCGACCACAACTTCAACCGCCGCCACATCGTCAACCAAGGCACCGTCAACTGGGAGGGCGGCGACCTCCGCTCGGGCTCCAACGCCGTCTTCACCAACGCCGCCGGCGCCAATTTCAACGATTCCGCCAGCTCGCCCATGTACAACCCCTTCGGCGGCGGCTACAGCTTCACCTTCGAAAACGTCGGGACCTACACCAAGACGAGCAGCGGCACCACCTACCTCGAGACCACCTTCAACAACACCGGCACCGTCTCCGTCCAGGCCGGCGAACTCAACCTCAGCGGCGGCGGCACCAACTCCGCCGGCGGCACCTTCACCAACGGCACCGAGGGCTACACCACGTTCTCCGACAGCTACACATTCGACTGCGGCTCGCACCTCACCGGCAGCGGAGCCTATACGCACACCGGCGGCACAGGCGACTGGAGCTCCGGCACTTCCGCGACCACGACGATCGGCAGCGATGCCATCCTCACCATCACCAGCAGCGAGGACCACAATTTCAACCGGCGCAACGTGGTCAATCAGGGCACGGTCAACTGGGAGGGCGGCTATCTCCGCTCCGGCTCCAACGCCACCTTCACCAACGCCGCCGGCGCCACCTTCACCGACAACGCCAGCTCCCATATCGACAACCCCTTTGGCGGCGGCTACAATTTCACCTTCGCCAACGCCGGCACCTACGACAAGGCCAACGAGGGCACGACTCACATCGACACCGAATTCGTCAACACCGGCACGATCACCGTCACCGGCGGCGGACGCCTCTCCCTCAACGGCACGTTCACCAACACCAACGGCAACATCGCCCTCACGAACGATTCCGATCTCGTCAGCGCCAACGCCTTCGCCATGGGCACCGGCACGCTGTCGGGCTTCGGCACCGTCACCGCGCCGACGGTCACCGCCGCCGGCAACGTCTCTCCCGGCGCCCCCTTCGGCCGGCTCACGGTCGACGGCACCCTCACCCTCCTCTCGACCTCCTCGTTCCTCGCCGAGCTGGGCGGCACCGATCAGGCGGTGACCTATGACTTTCTCAGTGTCACCGGCACCGCCACCTTGGGCGGCACGCTCCGCGTCACCCTCGTTAACGAATTCGCCAGCACCATTTCCGCGGGAGACACCTTCACGATCCTCTCCGCCACCAGTGTCTCCGGCACCTTCACCAACGCCGCGTTCAGTGGCGCCCGCTTCACCACCACTGACGGTCTCAGCTCCTTCGCCATCAATTTTGGCCCCACCAGTGTCACGCTCTCCAACTTTGCCGCCATCCCCGAGCCGTCCACTTATGCCCTGCTGGGGCTCGGGCTTATGATTGTGGCCGTTCTCTCGCGCCGCCGCCGGGAATCCTAGTTGGCGCGCAACCGACGGCCGCCTCCGCCGTCTCTCGGTCTGACCGTCTCCCGACGGCCACCCCATGCGCCCGCTCGCTGCCTTCCTCCTCCGCTTCGCCCTGCCCCTGCTCTTCTGCGCCGGCCTGACCTCGGCCGCCGGGCCCGACCCGCTCGCCGCGCTCCGCGCCGGGCATCCGCGACTCCTCCTCACCGAGGAGCAGTTGTCCGCCGCGGTCGCGGCCTCCAGGACCGATCCGGTCCGCGCCCAGCTCCACGCGCGCATCCTCGCCACCGCCGAGGCCGAGCTCACCACCGCCCCCATCAAGCACGTGCTCGTCGGTCCGCGCCTCCTCGACAAGTCCCGCACCTGCGTCTCCCGCGTCCTCACCTGCGCCCTCGCCTACCGCCTCTCGGGCGACGAACGCTTCTTCCGCCGCGCCCGGCAGGAAATGCTCACCGCCGCCGCGTTCCCCGACTGGAATCCCTCGCACTTCCTCGATGTCGCCGAGATGAGCTTCGCCGTCGCGGTCGGCTACGATTGGCTCTTTCCGAAACTCACCGCCGAAGACCGCGCCACCCTCAAGGCCGCGCTCCTGAAGCACGGTCTCGCCCTCGCCCCCGACGCCTACAATCCCGCCGGCGCCAAGGACCCGCGTGTCACCCGCTGGGTCACCGCCCATCACAATTGGAACCAGGTCTGCAACGGCGGCCTCCTCGCCGCCGCCCTCGCCCTTGCCGAGGAAGAGCCCGCCCTCGCCCGCCTCGTCGTCACCGGCGCGGTGAAATCCCTCCCGCTCTCGATGGCCGCCTACGCCCCCGACGGCGCCTACCCCGAGGGCCCCGGCTACTGGAACTACGGCACCACGTACAACGTCATCGCCCTCGCCCTCCTCGAGACCGCCCTCGGCACCGATTTCAACCTCGGCAAAACCGCCGCCTTCGACCGCACCGCCACCTACCGTCTCCACGTCCAGAGCCCCACCGGCCTCGGTTTCAACTACGCCGACGGCGCCTCCACCCTCGGTCTCTCCCCGGCCTACACGTGGCTCGGCGCGCACTTCGGTTCCGCCGAGGTCCGCACCCACTGCCGCACCCTCCTCACCGCCGCCCTCGCGACGAAACGCGCGAATCCCGAAAGCGACCGTTTCCTCGCCCTCCATGTCGCATGGTTTCCGGTGCCGGTTGACTCCGCGCCTTCAGCCTCCGCCGCGCCCCTCGACGCCCGTTTCCGCGGCCCCGCCGAACTCGCCCTCTTCCGCAGCGCGTGGAACGACCCCCGCGCCCTCTTCGTCGGCTTCAAGGCCGGCCGCAACGACGTCAACCACTCCCACCTCGACCTCGGCTCCTTCGTCCTCGACGCCGACGGCGTCCGCTGGGCCGCCGACCTCGGTCCCGACGACTACAACCTTCCCGGCTACTTCGACCACAAGGCCGGCACCAAGGCGCCCCGCTGGAAATACTACCGCCTCAACAACCGCAGCCACAACACGCTCACGCCCGGCGACGCCCTCCAGGAGTACACCGCCGCCGCACCCCTCGTCGCCTTTGCCTCGACCCCCGCCCGTGCCTTTGCCGTCGCCGATCTCACGGCCGCCTATCCCGCCGCCGCCCAAAAAATCCTCCGCGGCGTCGCCCTCCTCGACCGCTCCCGCGTCCTCGTACAGGACGATGTCACCGGCCTGAAGCCCGGCACTCCGCTCGTCTCCCGTTTCCTCACCGACGCCAAAATCACCCTCTCCGCCGACGCCCGCACCGCCACCCTCGTCCAAAACGGCCGCACGCTCCGCGTCGAGCTCCTCGCCCCCGCCGGCGCAAAGTTCACGACCCGCCCCGCCACCCCCGCCCTGTCCACCGAACGTCAGAACGCCGGCACCACCGCCCTCTCCGCCGAGGTCACGCCGACCGCCCCCGACACGCGTATCGCTTTGCTCCTTACACCGGTCGGAGATCACTGGCCGGCCCCTCTGCCCACTCCCGCCCTTACCGCCCTCGCCGACTGGAAATAAGGTTGCCCCGCCGCCCGCCTGCCCCGCCAAATCCCTCGCCTCCCCTTTCCGCCTCCGTTCATCTTCTCTCTTCCCCGCATTTTCTCCCCCGCCCCATGTCACTCGTCCACTCCACCCGCCGCCGTTTCCTCCAAAGCACCGCGCTGCTCACCGCCGCGCCGTTTATCCTCCCCAGCCGCGTCTGGTCGGCCGAGACCGCGCCGAGCAAGCGCTTCACCATCGGCTGCATCGGCATGGGCAAACAGATGAAGGGCCACCTCGGCGGCTTCATCAACCGCGACGACGTCGAGGTCGTCGCCGTGTGCGATGTCGACACCACGCGCCGCGAGGCCGCGAAAAAGCGTGTCGACGAGGCCTACACCAAGAAGGTCGGCGAAACCTACAAGGGCTGCTCCGCCTACAACGATTTCCGCGAGGTCATCGCCCGCAAGGACATCGACCTCATCGTCATCGCCACCCCCGACCACTGGCACGCCTACATCGCCATCGCCGCCGTGCGCGCCGGCAAGGACGTCTATTGCGAAAAACCCCTCACCTACAATGTCCACGAGGCCGTCGAGCTCGTGAAGGAGGTCCGCAAGTCCAACCGCGTCTTCCAAGTCGGCTCGCAGCAGCGCTCCTCGAAGGAATTCCGCATCGCCTGCGAGCTCGTCCGCAACGGCGTGCTCGGCCGCGTCAGCACGATCAACGTCTCTTTCGGCGATCCCGCCGCGCCGTACGCCGAGCCGACCGAGACCGTCGAGCCCGGCCTCGACTGGGACCGTTGGTGCGGCCCCGGCCCGCTGGTCGGCTACAGCCCGTTCCTCGCGCCGCGCGGCATCCACGACCACTACCCGAAATGGCGCAACACCTGGGAATTCGGCGGCGGCATGATCACCGACTGGGGCGCCCACCACATTGACATCACCCAGTGGGCCCTCGGCATGGACGGCAGCGGTCCCGTCGAGGTGCGCGCCCCGCAGAACTGGGAGACCGCCAAGCGCGGCGCCCAACTCGTTTACGCCGACGGCACCGTCGTCACCCACGTCAAGGGCAAGGGCGTGTCCTTCATCGGCACCGAGGGCGAATGCCACGTCAACCGCGGCAAGTTCGAACTCATCATGGACGGCAAGCAGGTCCACAAGTTCTGGGACAAGGAGGTCGACAAGACCACCTCGATGGAACGCGAGGTCACCCTCACCGAGCGCGAGTACCTCGCCAACGCGAAGATCAAGCTCTACAACAGCAAGAGCCACTTCCAGGACTTCCTCGACTGCGTCGTCTCCCGCCAGCGCCCGATCTGCGACGTCGAGGTCGGCGCCGGCTCCGTCGTCGCCTGCCACGTGATGAACTTCGCCTACCACTACGGCGCCAACGCCAAGTGGAACCCCGTGAAGAAACAGTTCGTCAGCGGCGGCAGCGCCAAGTGGCTCACCCGCGACAAATACCGCGCCGGCTGGGTCGTGTGACGCGCCTGCCCGCCCCTACGCGGCGCAGGGCCAGTGAAACCAGCTGACGAACTCGTCTTCGCGCACGAGCGTGCCCGCATACCCTTTCGTCAGCACCTCGGTGACCGAGCGCACGCCGAACGCGTGCCCGACAAACTCGGCGCAAATGCGCAGGCCCATCCCTCCGCCCGTCGTGCTCCGTCCGCCGATCATGAGGGCGGAGCCGCTGTAGGGCGTCAGCGCAGCCAGCTTGGCCCGATGTGCGCCGGTCACCCGGTTCGTGACGACGAAACGCACGCTTTTCGCCTCGCCGTCCCCCACCGGAAATATCCAGAAGCCGATCTCGTCGTCGGAGGTATGCCGCACGGCGTTGTTCACCAGATTGTAGATCACCCGGTCCAGCGCGGAAAATTCCAGGCAGCGCTCCGCGATGTTTCCGTCAAAGGTGCACGCAAAGCGCACCCGCCGCGTGGAGCTTTCGACGGTGATCACGCCCGTGGACCATTTTTCCACCAGCAGGCGGACGCTGTGGGCCCGCGTCGCCTGGTCGCGGGCGCCCGCGACCGGATCGAGTTCCGGCAGGCAGTTGCGCATGATCTTCAGCTGGTCCCGCGCATAGTAGCCACAGCGATGGAGATCGTTCGTCAGCGAGCTGCTGAAGGGCAGCATCTCCGCGGCGCCGACCAGCGCCATCAGGCTGCCGCCCCGCAGGTCATGCAGCACCCGCCGCACGGCGTCGCTGTAGTCGGCGGACATCGCCGAATTCACTTCGCGGGCGCGGGCGACGATCTCCGACCAGAACGGGTAGCCGGCGACCTCGTCCGCGATGCCGGCGGGCAGCGTCGGAGCCTCGATGATCCGCCCCAGCCGCTCGTAGGCCTCCTGGACCAGGGCATAAAGCCGCCTTACCGCCCGCTGGTCGGCAGCACTCAGATCCGTCATGGCCACCGACATTTGACCGCCTTCGTAGCGATCGGCGCGCCGGACTGGCAGATCGGTCGGCGCGAGGCCGTAAAAGAAGGTGGGGACTGCGACTGGGCTGGTCATGATTTTCTACTTCCGGCTTTAAGCCCAAGGCTAGCCGGTCGTCCCCCTCGTATGCAAGACGGCGGAATCCACCGCGCACTTTCCCGCGTTCCGGCTTGTCCAAACATCCTCCCCGTTCCTTGCTGCCGGGACACCAGTCAAGCTGTTCGTCATGTCTTCACCGCTCCCGTCCGCCCCCCTCGCTCCCACGCTGCGCGAAAAAATCGGCCAGCTCCTCAATGTCGGCTTCCGCGGCTGCCATCCGACGGAGACCGATCTCATCGTCCGCGACATCACGCTGCACGGCGTCGGGGGCGTGATCCTTTTCGATCAGGAAATGGTCGATGGCTCCGCCGGCCGCCGCAACATCGAGTCCCCCTCGCAGGTTAAAACGCTCCTCGCCCACCTCCAGTCGCACGCCCGCATCCCCCTCCTCACGTCCATCGATCAGGAGGGCGGCCGCGTCAACCGCCTCAAGGCCGTGTACGGTTTCCCCGAGAGCATCTCCCACGAGGAGCTCGGCCGGATCGACCAGCCCGCCGAGACCTACCGCCGCGCCGCCCAGATGGCGCAGACGCTCGCCGAAGCCGGCCTCAACCTCAACCTCGCCCCCGTCGTCGACCTCGACGCCAACCCCGACAACCCGATCATCAAGGGCAAGCGCCGCGCCTTCTCCGCCGACCCCGAGGCCGTCGCCCGCCACGCCGCCGAGTTCGTCCGCGCCCATCGCGACCACGGCGTGCTCACCTGCGCGAAACACTTCCCCGGCCACGGCAGCGCGATGGGCGACACCCACCTCGGCCTCGTCAACGTGACCCACACCTGGACCGAAAAGGAACTCGTTCCCTTCCAGCGCCTCATCGCCGCCGGCCTCTGCGATATGATCATGAGCGCGCACGTCTTCAACGCGAAGCTCGACCCCGATCACCCCGCCACCCTCTCCCCCACCGTCATCACCGGCCTCCTGCGCGGCCGGCTCGGCTACGACGGCGTCATCACCAGCGACGACATGGAGATGAAGGCCATCTCCAGCCACTACGGCCTCGAAAAATCCGTCCCCGCCGCGCTCATGGCCGGCATCGACGTCCTCTGCTTCGGCAACAACCTCAGCTACGATCCCGACATCGCCCCGAAGGCGATCTCGATCATCGAGCGCGCCGTCATCGCCGGCCGCATCCCCGAGGCCCGCATCGACATCTCCTACCGCCGCATCCTCGCCCTGAAACGCCGGGCCCGCCTGATCGCCTAGCCCTCGCCGCGCCCCTGAACTGTGGGAGGGGCTTTGCGCCCCGACTCAAACCGACCGTCACTCTTTAATGGATACATCGACCTCCGGCCCAGCCCCCGCCTCCCGCAACCCCTGGGCGTGGATCCCCTCCCTCTACTTCGCGCAGGGCATCCCCTACGTCGTCGTGATGACGCTCGCGACGGTGATGTACAAGAAACTCGAGGTCTCCAACACCGACATCGCCCTCTACACGAGCTGGCTCTACCTCCCCTGGGTGATCAAGCCGCTCTGGTCCCCGCTCGTGGACCTGTTCCGGACCAAGCGCTTTTGGATCGTCTCGCTGCAGATCGCCATCGGCGTCTCCTTCGCCCTCGTGGCGTTCACGCTGCCCGGGCCGAAGTTCTTCCAGCTCTCCCTCGCCGTCTTCTGGCTGATGGCCTTCAGCTCCGCGACCCACGACATCGCCGCCGACGGGTTTTATCTCCTCGCGATGAAACCCGGCGAGCAGTCCGCATTCGTCGGCGTCCGCAGCACGTTCTACCGCCTCGCCTCGCTGACCGCCTCCGGCGCCCTCGTCTATCTGGCGGGCCGGTGGGAGGAGGCCACGGGCAGCGTCACCCAGGCCTGGTCGCTGGTCTTCGGCCTGCTGGCCGCGATTTTCACGGTCGTCGGCATCTATCATTTCTTTGCCCTGCCCAAGCCCGCCGGCGACCGCGCGACGTCGAGCGGCCAGGACCTGGTGAAGGAGTTCTTCGCCGTCTTTGCCCACTTTCTGCGCAAGCCCGACATCCTCACCATCCTCGCCATGCTGCTGTGCTACCGGCTGGCCGAGTCGCAGGCGTTGAAACTCCTCTCGCCCTTCATGCTCGACAAGCGCGAGGTCGGCGGCCTCGGCCTCACCACTCAGCAGATCGGCATCGTTTACGGCACCGTGGGCATCATCGCCCTCACCCTCGGCGGCCTCGTTGGCGGCTGGATCGTCGCGCTCTACGGCCTCCGGCGCCTGCTCTGGCCGATGATCCTCTCGATGCACGCGCCCATCGTGGCCTTTTTGCTCCTCGCGATCTTCCAGCCGACGAGCCTCTGGATCGTCGGCTCCGCGCTGGCCGTCGAACAGTTCGGCTACGGCTTCGGCTTCACCGCCTACATGCTCTACATGATGATGATCGCCGACGGCCCGCACAAGACCGCCCACTACGCGATCTGCACCGGCTTCATGGCCCTCGGCATGATGCTCCCCGGCATGGCCGCCGGCTGGATCCAGGACCACATCGGCTACGTGAAGTTCTTCACCTGGGTCCTGGTCTGCACCATCCCCTCCTTCCTCATCGTCGCCCGCCTCAAGATCGACCCAGCCTTCGGCAAAAAGGCACCCGCCTGAACCGCGGCTTCCGTTCGCCCGTAGGCCGCCAACTCGCTGGCGCTCCTCAGAGCGCGGCAGAACGCAAAGTGTCCGCACGCCGCTTCCGATACCGCGCCAGCACCTCCGGCTCCCGCCCGGAATACAGCAGTTGTTTCAACTGTTCGACATTCTGCTCCACCGTCCGCCCAAACGTGTCCACTTCCGCATCGTAGTCGCAGAAGGTGTGCACCCACCCGAGCTGCATCCGCGCAAACCCGATCTGCCGGTCGCCCCGCGCTTTTTCTCTCCGCTCCAGTTCCTCCAGCGGACAGCTTACCTTCACAAAATAGACCCGGAACTCCTTCAGCCCCTCAGCAATCTCATCCATCCAATCCCGCCGCTCGATCACGTGATCGATGATCATCGGAAACCCACCCGCCGCAATCAACGGCAGCGAGCGATGAAACGCCGACAGCAGCGGCAACAGCACCTGCGGCCGTAGATCGTTATCCTTCAGGACCCGCCCCGGTGTCATGAAGATGAACGCATCGTTCGACACATACAGCACCGGCTCCTCCACGACGGCCTTTTGCAGGGCCATGGCGAGGGTGGTTTTGCCGGAACTGGACGTCCCGTTGAGAAAAATGGCGTGCGCTCGCTTCATGGGTTTCAGGGGCCGGCGAAGCTGCGCCTCCGGCGAACGATGACAATCTTTTCCGCCCCCGCTCCGGCACCTCGCTCAATAGAGCAGGTACTTTTCGCGGTCCTTCTTAAATTTCTCCTCGCCCGCCTTCCAGCCGGCGGCGATCTCCGCCGCGGACTTGCCCGCCTGCAACGCCAGCCGGGTCGCGTCGGTGCCGTTCACCTTGTCGAACATGTCGAACTTCTTGTTGGCCTTCACTGCTTCGGCAAATACATCGCGCCCCGCCGCCGCCTTCAGCGCCTCCAGCGCATAGTAGTTGATCGCCGTCAGCGGCGCATTCGTCGGGTCCGTGAAATACACCTGCACGCCGCCGATGATCTCGTCCTTGTAGGTCGCGTAGTAGGGCTTGTAGGTCAGCGGGCGGAACTTCACGCCGGGCAGTCCGTAACCGTTTAGCTTCGCCGCCAGCGCATGTGGGTTCACCTTCGGCATCCCGATGCACTGAAACGGCAGCGTGTAGCCGACGCCCACGTTCACGTTGCCGATCTCGCCGAGCATCCCGGTCGCCACCTGGAACAGCGGCGACTCCCCGTGCGGCACGTGTGGCGACGCCGGCACCCAGGGCAGGCCCGTGTCGGCCCACACCATCGTGCGCTTCCAGCCCTTCATCGGCACCACCGTGAGTTTGCACTTCGCTTTGATCCATCCGCGGTCGTTGATCATCTGCGCGAGTTCGCCGCAGGTGAGCCCGTAGACGTAGGGCACGTTCCACTGGCTCACAAACGACCGCAGCTTCTCCTGCTCCACCAGCGTTCCCTCGACCCGCACGCCGCCGAGCGGATTCGGCCGGTCGAGCACCACAAATTCCACCCCCGCCTCGGCGCACGCTTCCATCGCCACACCCATCGTGCTGACAAACGTGTATGACCGGCACCCCGTGTCCTGCAGGTCGTACACCATGACATCGATCCCCTTCAGCATCGCCGGCGTCGGCTTGCGCGTCGCCCCGTAGAGCGAATGCACCGGCAGTCCCGTCCGCTCATCCGTGCGGCTCTCGATCTTGTCGCCCGCCGGCACGTCGCCGTAGATGCCGTGCTCCGGCCCATAGAGCGCCACGAGCTTCACGCCCGGCGCCGCGCGCAGCACGTCGAGAGTCGTCTCCAGCCGGCGGTTCACGCCCGAGGGATTCGTGATGAGCCCGACGCGCTTTCCCGCGAGCACCTTGAACCCGTCCGCCGCCAGCACCTCGTTGCCGAGCAGCACCGGCGCGCGCGTCTCCGCCGCCCGTGCCCCGGCGACCAGCACCGCGAGCATTCCCACGAACCCGATCCGTCGCATCAGAGAAATCATCCGTCCACCACAACGCCCCGCACCCCGCGAGGCCAGCCGTTTTGCCAGCCCCGCGTCGCCCCGCTCGCCTCAATCGTAGCCGCGAGCGTGAGCGAGTGGATCGCTCCGCCTGTGCTCCCACCGTAGCCGCGAGCGTGAGCGAGTGGACCCTCCGTCCGCGATCCTACTGTAGCTGCGAGCGTGAGCGAGTGGATCGCCCGCTCACCCTCTCGCGTTCACCGCGGCCTCAGAGATGCTCCCGGTAGCTCGTCGCTCCTCCGTCCTTCGGCACGTAGTGATACGTCCGCAGCTTGTAATCGATGGTGAACGCCGGGTTCTTGAGCATACGCAGCATCTCCACGCCCGCGAGCATGGTCGTGCCGTAGCCGTGCAGCGCCTTCACGCTCGCCGGCCGATTGTAGTAGTAGACCTGGTCGCTCGCATACGTCGTCCCGACGCAGGTCCCCTCCACCTGCCCCTGCGCGTTGATTTTCGTGCTGAGCGCGACCCAGCCCGCCTGCGCGACCGACCCGTAGTTGGTCGGGCTGATCCAGCCCTCGTTCACCGCGTGCGCGATGCCGTAGGTGAACATCGCCGTCGCCGACGTCTCCAGATAGGAGTCGTTGCGGTCGACCATCTGGTGCCAGAAGCCCGAGCCCGACTGGTACTCCGCCACGCCCTTCAGCGTCGCGCGCAGTTGCGCCATCACCATCGGATATCCCGGGTGATCCTTCGGCAGCACGTCGAGCAGGTCGCACATCGCGACCACGATCCAGCCCGTCGCGCGGCCCCAGTAAAACCGCGGCGCATCCGGATTGCTCGCGTTCCACCCGTGTGCGTAGAGGCCCTTCGCCGGGTTAAAGAGCCGCGCCGACATCGTCTCGATGTTCTTCACCGCATCGTCGAACCACACCCGGTCGCCGGTGAGCCGCCCCATTTCCGCTAATGCCGGGATGCCCATGTAGGCGTCGTCCGCCCACAGCGACTGCGCCTGCGGCCGCTGCCGCGCCAAGGTCCCGTCGCTCAGCCGAAACTGTTTCTTCCCGATCCACTCGCTCCACGTGTCGATCACCGGCTTCAGATCCGGTCCGACCTTGGCCACCCGCGCGCGGATCAGCGCCGCGCACATCGAACCGCTGTCGTCGAGCGCCCGCGGCTCCAGCACCGAGCGAAACCCGTTCCGGTCCGTCCCGAACTTCGCCGCCGCCGCGCGGAAATACGGCAGCTTGTCCGCGATGAACTGCAGGTGCCGCGCCGTGTAGTCGGAAAACTTCGCGTCCCCCGTCACCACCGCCGCGCGCAGCATCGCCGAATGCACGACGCCCATCTCGTACACCAGCGGGCCGAACTCCGCCTCGCCCCGGTCCGTCACGGCCGTCTCCACCGGCGTCGTAAAATCCGTGATCTCCTTCCCCGTCTTGCTGTCGATGATCCGCAACGGCGCCGCCGTGCTCAGGTAGTCGCGCACCCGCGTCAGCGACTCCGTCACCTCCGCCACCGTCGGCAGCTGATAGGGGATCGGGTAGGTACCTTCGGCGGAATCCTTCGGGCTCTTGTTGTCCCGGTTGCGAAACGGTCCTTCAGCGCGCAGCGGCAGCGCCGCCATTGCCAGGGCCAGGCCCGCCAGCGCGGGGAGGTGAATGCGTTGCAGGGTTTTCATGGTATTAAGAATTGGACTACAAAGCGTCGCGTCACGGCAGGGGCCGCAGGCCCTCGCTGCGCACCGTCCAGGTCCCGTCCTTCGGGAAGCCCGGGGCGTCCTTCGTCGGGGCATCGTCCCAGCCGGCCGCCATCATGGCCACCGCGGAGAGCAGCGCCCCGTTCGCCGGCAGGTACACCGGCAGATCCTGTCGCTGCGGCACATGACCGTTCGCGGTGTAAGCGTTGTTCGGCCCCTTCGTGAAGAGCAGAATGTCGACCGCCTTCTTCGCCTCGCCGAGCCGCGCCGCCGTCATCGCGACCATCGGGTAGTCCCAGCCCCAGATCTTCGTCTCCCAGTCCCAGGAGGCCAGCACCGCGTCGAGCGTGCGCCCCATCACCGCGCGGTCCACGCCGTCCCCCGGCAACTGCCCCAGCGCCATGAGAAACGACGGATGGTCATGCCGGCTCGCCATGTTGGTCCAGGTGTCGGGCGTCGACTCCAGCGCGACGTACTTGCCGTCTTTCTGCGGCAGCGGCGCGATCGCCTTGATCATCCTGTCCCACTCCGGCACGCGCCCGAGTTTCGCCCGCTCGCGCCACATCTGCGCGATCTGCAGGCCCCGCGACCAGTAGCTCAATTCGTAAGTCGGGTTCATGCTCGTCGCCTGGTCGTAGATTTCCTGCGCGATCCACAGCGGCGGCCCGAGATGGTAGCACTTCCGCGCCTCGTCCCAATGCAGCATCGACGCCATGCACTCCGCCGTCTCCTGCACCAGCGTCCCGTAGGTGGCGAGCGTCGCGGGCGTCGGCGTCCCGCGGTACAGCAGTTCCGCGAGATGGATCGGATGCGGCTGGTTCCAGACGATCAGCGGATTTCCGCCCGGGCTTTCCCGCCAGTCCGGCCCCACCATCTTCGGCCAGCGCGCACCCTGCAGCCCGCGCCCCGCCGCGATCTCGCGCGCCTTCGGCAGCGCCCGGATAAACGCCCCGAGGTTCTTCGCCAGGTAATCGTCGCGGCCCCACAGCGCGAAATGCGCCGCATGCCACCAGATCATCTCCGTGTGGTGTTTTCCGTACCACGTGCTGTTCGTGAGCCCGCTCTCCTGCGGCGGAAAATCCCCCGCAAACTGGATCGCCGTCAGGTACTGTGAAAGCACCACGCGCCGCTCCAGCTCCTTCGCCCGCGGGTCCGTGCTCCCGGAGAAATCCACCGCCCCGCCGCTCTGCCAGAACTTCGGCCAAAATTCCGCACTCGCCGCCCGCACGTCCTTCGCCGCTGGCAGGACCCCGCCCGCCTCGGCCGCGAAATTCACCGTGAACTCCAGCACGCCATCCTTGGCCGCCCCGAGGCGAAACGCATGCGGCCCCGTCTGCTGCGTGACCAGCCCCTCGGCCCCCGCAATGGTCACCACATACCTGGTCGCATCCCTGGTGTGTTCGAGCTTCAGCGCCGTGCCGCTTTGCTCCAGCACCTTCGTCGTGTGCGACTCCGGCAGCGTCCAGTCGAGCGCCGGGTTGTTCTTCACCTTGATGTCATGCCCGCGCGGCAGCGCGAGCCGCACGCCCAGTTTCCCGCCCGCGACCAGCGCCGACTCGATCCGTACCGCGAGCGTATCCGTTTTCGGAGCACACGCCACCACCACGGTCACCGGCACCCCGTTAATCGTGAAACGGCTCGTCGCCGTGCCCGACCACAGATCCAGCGTCTGCGCGATGTCCTTCACCTCCTCCGGCGTCAGCGCCGCGCCGCCGTCGCGTTTCAAATCGAGCGCGAGCTGCGGCAGCGGCACATCCTGCGGATTCTCCCGCAGCCACGTCCCCGCTGGCCCGCTCTGGCTCATCGGATAGCCCTGCGTCCTGCCATACGAGGTGAAATTTCGGTTCGCATCCTCCAGTTTGTACCCGTTGGGGTTGGCGTTCGTGTGCCACGCCCAGCGCGCCAGCGTTTCCAACGGGATCCCGTTCTTCTGATAGTGCTCCGCGAAAGTCTGCAGCCCCGTCACGTCCGCCGTGAAACAGAACTGCCCGTTCCCCACCGACAGCGGCGCCCACGGATCCACTTTCATGAGTGTCGGATTGTGCCGCGTCACCAGCGCGTGACGGTCGATCTTTTCGGCCGCGCCGCAGAGCGAGACGGCAAGGCAAACCAGGGGCAATAACCTCAGGAGGGCGGGGCGGAGCATGAGACCCGCCTTGTGTCCGCCGCCGCCCTCCTCCGCAACGCCAAAGGACACGTGTCCGTCAGGCACACCACCGCCTCACCCTACGGCTTCGGCGCGCCCAGCGCGGCCAGCCCCTTCTTCGCCGCCTCCGACTCCGGGTTGAGCTTGAGCGCCGCCTCGAATTTCACCCGCGCCTCGTCCTTGCGCCCGAGCTTCGCCAGCACCCGGCCGCACGCTGCCAGCGGACCCGCGCTGGCCGGTTTCAGCTTCACCAGCGTCTCGTAGTGCCCGAGCGCGGTGGCAAAGTCGTCCGCCCGTTCGGCCAGGTTGCCCAGTTCGGCCTCCCCGAGGGCCGCGTCGAGCCGCTGCACCCGGGTCGCATACTCCTTCGCCTTCTCAGGGCTGCCGCCCGCGATCGCCGGCGCGGTCGCATAGTACCGCGCAAGCCCGATGAGCCCGGAGAGGTCGTTCGGGTCCAGTTCCACCGCCTTCGCAAACGCCTTTCGCAGCTTCCCCGCCATCATCGCCTGCTCCATGAACGTGATCTCGCCCATCCGCTGGCCCAGCGCCAGGCCGAGTTGGGAGAAATACGCCGGCTTCGTCGCATCCAGCGCCGTGGCCTTCTCCGCCATGGCGACCGCCCCCTTCGTGTCCTTCTGCGCGAGCTTCACCTCGCTGAACAGGGAGAACGCCGCCGCGTCCTTGCTCTCCGGCAAAGTGAGCGGCGCCAGCAGCGCCGCGGCTTTCGGGAGATCGTTGGCCTTGAGCGCGGCTCGCGCATCGTCGAGCGGGGCCGATGAGGGAGCGTCAGCCGCGGCGCATGGCGCCAGCCAGGCAATGATGACAAACAGGGGAAAGGCGAGGTATCGGTTCATGGGAATATTCAGCCCGGTTGGGACTGTGTCTGATTTTTAAGGTTAGGTTTCGTATCCAAAAATTCATTCGGTCTGCAGCGCCTTCGTCGGCTCCAGCCGTGCCGCCCGGAGCGCCGGGAGAAACGCCGCCATCAGCACCACCGCCGGCAGGAAGAGCGCGAGCGCGCCAAACACCCCCGGGTCCACCGGCGCGACCCCGTACAGCGCGCCGCGCAGCAGCCCCGTCACGCCCACCGCGCCGGCCAGCCCCACCGCCACGCCCACCGCCGCCAGCAGCGCCGCCCGCGCCAGCACCCAGCGCACGATCTCGCGCGGCGCCGCCCCGAGCGCCATCCGCACGCCGATCTCGCGGGTGCGCTGGCCGACCGTGAACGAGATGCTCGCATAGATCCCGAACGCCGAGAGCCCGAGCGCCACCGCCGCAAGCCCGAACAGCACCGCCCGCAGCCGCGGCTGCGTCGCCGAGCGCGCGACGTTCTCCTCCATCGTGTGCACGCTCATTGTGAGCGTCGGATCCGCCCGGCGCATCGCCGCCTGGATGGTCGCCGCGCTCGCCCCCGCCGTGCGCACCAGCACGGTCGAGAAGAACCACGGCGACTGCGCCTGCGGCACATAGAGCTGCGGCGTCGGCTCGTCCGCCTGCGAATCCTGCTTCACGTCGCCCACCACGCCCACGATTTCGCGATACCCGCGCACCATCCACGGCAGCGTCCGGATGCGCCGACCGATGGGATCCGCGTCGCCGAAGAGCCGCTTCGCCAGCGTCTGGTTGATGATGCAGACCGGCTGGGACGCCGCCGCCTTCAGATCGTCGCGCGCCTCAAAGACCCGCCCCCGCCGCAACGGCACCCGCATCGTCCGAAAATAGTCCGGCCCCACCGAATTGAACACAGCCTCGTCCGCGTTCGCCTCCTCCACCGGCCGCCCTTCCACGGAAAACGGATACCGCAGCGTGATGCCGCTCAGCGGCGCACTGCTGTTGAGCGACACGCTCTCCACCCCCGGTTCCCGGCGCACCTCCGCCAGCACGCGCTCGTAGTAGTCGCCGAGCTGCCGCAGGTCCTGCCACCGCGCCTGCGGCGGCGAGATGCGCAGCGCCAGCACCTGCGCCGGATCGAATCCCGGCGCCGTGCGCTGCAACGTGAGCAGGCTCTTCATCAGCAGCCCCGCGCCCGCCAGGACGACGAGCGTGAGCGCCACCTGCCCGGCGATCAGCGCCCCCTGCATCCGCCCGGCAAACCGGCTCGACGCCCCGCGGCTCCCGCCGGACTTGAGCATCTCGTTCACGTTCGCCCGCCACACCTGCCACGCGGGGAGCAGCCCAAACAGCAGCCCCGTCCCCGTCGCCACCACCACGGCAAACGCGAGCGCCATCCCGTCCACGCCGATCGCGTGCGACCGCGGTACCAGCCCCGCCGGCAGCTGGCTCGTCAACACCGGCAGCCCCGCCGCCGCGAGAACCACGCCCGCCGTCCCGCCGAGCAGCGCCAGTATCAGACTCTCCCATACCACCGCGCGCGCCAGCGTCGCCGGCGTCGCGCCGAGCGCGAGGCGCACCGCCAGCTCCTGCGAGCGCGCCACGCCGCGCGCCAGCATGAGGTTCGCGAGGTTCACACAGGCGATGAGGAGCACGAGCCCCACCGCGTCGACGAGCAGCAGCAGCGACGACCGCAGCCCGCCCACCCGCAGCTCCAGCAGCGGCTGCACCGTCACGCCCCACCCGCGGTTCGTGGCCGCATATTCGCCCGCGAGCGCCGTCGCGATCGTCCCCGCCTCCACCTGCGCGCCCGCCAGCGAGGCGCCCGCCTTCAGTCGTCCCACCGTCGCCCAGTACCGCGAGTCGCGCACGAGGTTCTCGGGCGCCTCCACGGGAAACGGCAGCCACACGTCCGCAAACTCCGGCTCGCGGAACGCCTCCGGCATCACGCCGATCACCGTCGCCGGCTGGTCATCGAGCAGGATCGTCCGCCCGACCACGTCGGCCTGCTCAGCGAAGTGGCGCCGCCACGCCGCGAAGCTCAGCACCGCCGTGCGTTCGCTCCCGAGATTGAACTCCTCCGCCTTGAACGTCCGCCCGAGCAGCGGCTTCAGCCCGAACACCGCGAAAAACTCCTCCGTCACCTTGCCACACACCAGTTGCACCGGCTGCGCCCCCGCGGGCGCGTAGCCCACGAAGTCCGGCCGGAACGCCGCGAACGCCGCGTAGCCCTGCACCCGTTCCTTGAAATCGCGGAAGTCCGCCAGCGACAGCGCCGGCTGCGTGATCGCCTTCGCCTGGTTCACGGACTTGAACCCGACGAGCCGCTCCGGCTCCGGGTACGGCAGCGGCCGCAGGATGATCGACTGGAAGATGGAGAAGATCGCGACATTCGCGCCGATGCCCAGCGCGAGCATCGCGATCGCCAGCAGGGAAAAACCCGGCGCCCGGCGGAGGTGGCGGGCGGCGGCGGTGAGTTCGGTCAGGAGGCGTGACATGGGGCGATGGAGTTCGCCCCACCGTACCAAACTCGCCGCGTAACCCGCATCGCACCGAAGTCACCCTCGGGTCATGTCCGCCTATGACCCGCCACCATGACCCCCTCCGGCCAGGCCCATCGCGCGGAGCCCCGACGGACTCGTCAGCCACGTAGGCCGCCTGCTTGCAGGCGCTCCCCCGCCGACCAGCCGCTCACGCTGTGTGCTCTTCCGACCTCCGCGCAGCGCCCGCGAGCGGGCGGCCTACCTCGCGATCTCCGCTCACAGATACCCCAGCTCCCGCGCCTTCAACGCCGCCTGCGTCCGGTCGAGCACGCCGAGCTTCCCGAGCACGTTCGTCATGTGGTTCTTCACCGTGCCCTCGGTGATGTTCAGGCGCGACCCGATCTCCTTGTTGCTGCAGCCGTCGGCCAGCAGCTTCAGCACCGCCAGCTCCCGCTCCGACAACGGGTCGGCCAGCGCCTGCGCCGTGCGCTTCCCTTCCTTCGTCGAGAGCCGGTTCAGCTCCGCCATCATGCGCGCCGCCACCGAGGGCTCCAACACCGAGGTCCCCTGCGCCGCCGCCCGCACCGAGCCGCACAGCTTTTCCGCCGAGCACGCTTTCAACAGATACCCCAGCGCCCCCGCCCGCATCGCCTCGAAAATCTCCTCGTCCTCCTCGAACGTCGTGAGCACGACCACGCGCGCCGCCGGCACCGCGGCGAGCACCCGGCGCGTTGCCTCGACCCCGCCCATCACCGGCATGCGCAGGTCCATCAGGATCACGTCGGGCCGGTGCGTCTTCGCCAGCGCGACCGCGCGCTCGCCGTTCTCCGCCTCCGCCACGATCTCGAAATCCGGCTGCAGGCCGAGCAGCGTGCGCAACGCCTCGCGAAACAGCGACTGGGCGTCGACCAGCATGAGCTGCAGCCTTTTCATGCGGGCACCTCGATCGTCAGCGACAACCCGCC
>JAPLTR010000837.1 GCA_026398065.1 Verrucomicrobiota bacterium
GTGGTTCTCCGCCATAACGGACGCGAACTCTGGCGGGGCGAGATCGGAACCACGCTTTCCTCACACTCCGTCCCGCTCCGCATCGAACAGGGTTCCGCCACCGTCGAGTTCTCCAGCGACACCCCGCCGCAGATCGAGGGACCGAACCCCGATGCCCGAAATCTCTCGTTTGCGCTTTATGATGTGCGCCTGACGCTGGCAAAACCCTGAGTCGCCGCCATGCCCGTCCTCCTCGACCTCACGCACACGAGCCACTCCCGCGCCCGGACCGGCATTCAACGCGTCACCCGGTCCCTCCACACCGCGCTCGGTTCCGGCGCCGTCGCCCTCACTCACGATCCCCACGCCGGCCTCTGGCGTGAACTCGAACCGTGGGAAAATAAGAATCTCACCGCCGACTCGGCCTCCTCGCGGCGCGGGGCCGCGTGGCCGCTTTCCGCCAAGCTTCGCGGTATCTCCCGCCGCTGGCTGGGCCGCTCATCACACCTCCACGCGCAGTTCTCGACCCTCGACTCCTCCGGCGGTCTGATTGTCCCCGAGGTGTTCTCCGCCGCCACGGCCGCGGCGTTCCCGGCACTCTTCGCCGCCACCACCGGCCCGCGCGTCGCGCTCTTCCACGACGCCATCGCGCTAAAGTTCCCTGAACTCACCCCGGCCAAAACCGTCGCGCGTTTTCCCGCCTACCTCCGCGAACTCCTCGCCTTCGACGGCATCGCCGCAGTCTCCGAGGACTCCCGCGACTCGCTCCGTGACTACTGGCGCTGGCTTAACGTCCCGAGCCCACCCCCAGTCGAAGCCCTCCCTCTTGGCGTCGACCTCCCCTCCCTGCCGCCCTCCCCGCCTGCCACCGCCAGCACCCAACCGCCCACCATTCTGAGCGTCGGCTCCCTCGAAGGCCGGAAAAACCACCTCGCCCTCCTCGACGCCTGCGAACAGCTCTGGGCTTCCGGCGCGCGTTTCGAACTCCGCCTGATCGGTCTCACCCAGCCGCAGACCGGCCGCACCGCCCTCGCCCGCGTTCAAGCGCTGCAGGCCGCCGGCCGGCCGCTGCGCTACGACGGCCCCGCCACCGATGCCGCGCTCGCGACCGCCTATGCCGGGTGCGCCTTCACCGTGTACCCTTCGCTGATCGAGGGATTCGGGTTGCCGGTGATCGAGAGCCTCGCCCAAGGCAAACCTTGTATCTGCTCCGCCCGCGGCGCGCTCGGTGAGTCCGCGCGTGGCGGCGGTTGCCTCGCTCTCGACTCCGTCGATTCCGCCAGCCTCGGCTCCGCCATCGGCCGTCTCCTCGCCCAGCCCGCGGAACTGGTCGCCCTTGCCTCGGCCGCGCGTGCCCGGCAGTTCCGGACCTGGTCCGACTACGCCGCCTCGCTCACCGCGTGGATGCGCATGTTGAAACGGCTTTCATAGACAACCGGTTTTACGGTTTCCCACCCGCCCAACGCACGGCGGTCAAACCAGCCTTTCCGTTTGCCAATGCCATCGCGCGGACTCAACGTTCCCGCCGCACATGGCGCTCTCATTCTTTAGCAAAAACAAAAAGGCCCTGCTGGCGCGTTGCCGCGACGACTACGCGACCAAGATGCGCCTCAAGTATGCGCCCTATTATCACGCCATGGAGGCCCAGAAGGGCACCACTGTCCGCCTCGATGGGCGCGACATGGTGATGCTCTCCAGCAACGACTACCTCGGGCTCTCTTTCCACCCCAAGGTCATCGAGGCCGGTCGCGCCGCCCTCCTCAAGTGGGGCACCAGCACCACCGGCGCCCGCATCTCCAACGGTTCCCGCGCCTTTCACGTCGAGCTTGAGGAAAAACTGGCCGACTTCCTCGGCCGCGAAGCCTGCCACGTCAGCGCCGCCGGCTACATCTCCTGCCTCTCCAGCGTCGCCTCGTTTGCGCAGAAGGGGGACATCATCCTCGCCGACAAAAACATCCACTCCTGCCTCTGGGACGGCATCCGCCTCTCGATGGCCACGGTCGAGCGCTTCTCCCACAACAGTCCCGACGACCTCCGCGAGGTCATCGCCGCGACCAGCCCCGACGCCACCAAGCTCCTCGTCCTTGAGGGCGTTTACTCAATGGAGGGGCACATCGCCCGTCTGCCCGAGATCGCCGAAATCGCCGAGGAAAACGGCTGCTTCACCGTCCTCGACGACGCGCACGGCTTCGGCGTCCTCGGCCGCCAGGGCCGCGGCACCGTCGATCACTTCGGGCTCAACGACAAGGTGGACGTCATCTGCGGCAGCATGTCGAAGTCACTCGCGAGCACGGGCGGCTTCGTCGCCGCGTCCAGCGAGGTCATCGAGTACCTCCGCACGAATTCCAAGCAGACCGTCTTCTCCGCCGCCATCAGCCCGAGCCAGGTCGCCTGCGCCCAGGCGTCGCTGGAGCTGATGCAGACGGAGCCGCAGCACCTCGAGAAACTCTGGTCCAACACCAAGAAATACCGCGCGATGCTGAAATCCCTCGGCCTCGACACCTGGGAGAGCGAGACGCCCGCCGTCCCGATCGTCCTCGGTTCCAAGGAGCGCGTTTATCCCTTCTGGAAAGCCCTGCTCGAAAAGGGTGTCTTCACCGTCATGTCGATCGCCCCCGCGGTCCCCGCCGGCAAGGACCTCATTCGCACCGCCATCTCGGCGATGCACACCGACGAGCAGCTGGAGAAGATTGCGGACGCGATGGCGTACGCGGTGAAGAAGCTCTGAGGTAGGGACGCCTCTCCGGCACGTGCGCGCACATCGCTGACACATTTTGCGCACAGATCGCTGACACGTTACAGGGGCGGGTATGCCCTGGAAAACGAGAGAGGTAAGCGAGGAACGCACGCGGTTCGTGCAGGCACGGCTGGCAGGAAAGA
>JAPLTR010000029.1 GCA_026398065.1 Verrucomicrobiota bacterium
AGCGCCGGGCCAGGCTTCGACACCCGCCGCGCCGTGGTCCTGAAGCTGCTTGCCGCGGCCGTCATCGCGGCCTGCGCCTTCTGGGTCATGCAGCCCAAGGCCAAGACCCGCTGGGAGCGCTTCAAAGGCATCGCCCCCGAGGACCGCGTGAACCTCGTCAACTCCGAGCTGATCCCCGACCCGAACATCCAGAATCTCCTCCAGGCCTGGCTCATCGCCGACCAGAAGGTCACGCAGCTCAAGGCGCGCCTCGGCGACGCCCACCCCGACCTGATCTCCGCCGTGGAGAACCGCGCCAAGACCAAGGAGCAGCTCGACGCCCAGCTCCGCGGTTACGAGAGCGCGCTCGAGATCGGCTACAAGGAGGCCGATGCCCGCGTCGCGGAGTTGAAGAGCCAGCTCGCCCAGGCGAAGGTCGACCAGATCCTGTCGGCGCGCGAGCGCATGCGCCCGTTCGAGGAGGCCACGCAGAAGCTCGACGACGAGACCCGGCTCAGCACCACGTTGAAACTCACCCTCCGGCAGCGGGAGATCGATTTTCAGGTGCCCAAGAAGACGATCGAGATTCTGAATACCGCGGAGCCCGCGCGCGTGGCGAGCCGTCCGAGTTGGCTGCTCAACGTCGTGTTCGCCGGTCTCTTTGGCACGGTGCTCGCGGTCGGCCTCGCCCTGCTCCTCGAGTACTTCGACACCAGTTTCCGCAACGTCGCCGACGTCGAGTCGCGCCTCAAGCTCCCGGTCCTCGGGGTCATCCCGTTTCAGCGCAACCC
Source organism: Verrucomicrobiota bacterium (assembly GCA_026398065.1). Lineage (GTDB taxonomy): Bacteria > Verrucomicrobiota > Verrucomicrobiia > Opitutales > Opitutaceae > GAS368. Next base: position 771 of record JAPLTR010000029.1, read on the forward strand.
GCTCGGGGCCGCCGACGACGACCCCGCCGATACCGAGCCCTTCCGCGTCCTGCACACCAACCTCAATCTCGCCCTCAAGCCCGGCCAGTCCCACGCGCTCGTGCTCTTCTCGGCCGGTCCGGGCGAAGGCAAGTCCACGACGCTCCATCGCCTCGCCGCCCTGATGGGGACGGGTGGCGAGCGGGTGATCCTCATCGACTCCGACCTCCGTCGGCCCACCCAGCACCGCCTCGCGCACCGGCCGAAGGAGCCGGGGCTCAGCGACTACCTCCTCGGCCAGCGAACGCTCGAGGAGGTCACGCAGCGGACCATTTCGCCCGGCCTCGACTTTATCCCGAGCGGTTCGCACTCCGGGTTCACGCTGGGGCTGCTCCACGCCAACCGTCTGGGCGAACTCATCGCGCTCCTGCGGGGCCGCTACGACAAGATCGTCTTCGACTCCCCGCCGATCATCGGCGTCAGCGACACCAGCGTGCTGACCAGCGCGGTCGATGGCGCGGTCCTCCTCATCCAGCACCGCCGCAATCCCCAGAGCATGGTGCTCCGCGCGCAACAGATCGTGGAGGGCCTGAAGACCCCGCTGCTCGGCGTCGTCCTCAACCAGGTGCCGCTGCACTCCGGTGAAGACTACGGCTACTACACCAACAACTACGCGTATTACAGCGACGGTTCCGGCGGGAAATCGCGGCGCTCCCACTCCGGGCCCTCCGGCCCCGCGACCCCGGACAAGCTGGTGCTCAACGAGGGTGACGCGGAGAAAAAGCGCTGAGCGCGGGCCGCTGTCCCGGTGACCGATCGGGCCGGCCGGAGGCGGAACAAAAGGCCGCCAAAGAATCTTTGAAAAAGCTGTTGACGGATGCCGGCGAGACCCTACTTCTAACCGCCTGCTCTGCGGGTGTAGCTCAGTTGGTAGAGCACCACCTTGCCAAGGTGGACGTCGAGAGTTCGAGTCTCTTCGCCCGCTCCATTTTGATGGAAACCCCGATACCTAAACAGTATCGGGGTTTTTAGTTTCTGGTTTTTCACTTCGGTTTAGAACGAAAAGCCGCCCGGTTCCGGACCGTGGAGCGGCACCCGGTGGCGCTTCGGGATGCCGGTGTTGCACGGGGCCCGTGGCGGCGAAGGCGGTTGCGGCGGTGAATCGATGTCAAAGAACAAGAACGGCGGCTGCCTGCGTCCGGGTGGGGAGGGAGGCGGGCTCAGTTCGAACCGGTCAGCTTCCCCTGCGAACCACAGACGGCTTCCGACCGTGATCTGATCTGGTGGGTGGTGGGCCCCGAGGGGCGAGGTCCCCACGGACCGCCGGCATATCCCTGAAATTGCGAGGCGCGCGATGGGCCCGATGGCGCCACGCGCGGGCCGACCGGGTCCCGGACGGCCGGGCGCGGTCGGGGAGGGCGAACGCTGTGCGTGGAGTGGAGGCGAGGGCGGGTTTCTCACGGAGGTTGGATTTGGTCGGATTTACTTGGATTGGGTGCGATGGGGTCGGATCCGGCTGGGCTTTCCAGGGTGACGAGCACGGGCCTCCGATCCCGGGGCGCGTTGTGTGAGCGTTTCGCAGCGCGGGTCCACGTCCACCGGTTGCTCCACGCCGACCCCCTCCGCGTCCCTGAAGTACCTTGATCCACCTTGATCTGGTCGGATTTACTCGGATTGGGTGCGATTCGGTCGGATTTCCCCGCGGCCGCAGGAGACGCGGCGACCCGGCCTCGGGACTTTTTCCACCGCAAAGCAGCCGCCGGGGTTCGGGCTGCGCGGGTCTCCCCATTTGCTCGGTTTCCTCCGATTCAACCGCAGGGACTTTGGCGAGGCTGAAGGAGATTGGATGTGGTGCGATTTGGTCGGATGTGGGGCGATTTGCCCCGTCCGCTCCTGCGCCCAACGCGTCCCGTGCCTGGGCTCGGAGCGGCCGGTCCGACGCTTCCCTGGGTGCAGTGCGACCGATGGCGAGGGCAAGCGACCCTGCCTTCACTTCGTGTCTTTTGGGGGTTTCGTGGTTCATCGCGTCTCGTCCGTTGTTCCGGGTGCTATATATCTACCGTGTGGCTCGCCCTCGCCGCCTGGCGCGAAGGAGGGGGCCTGCGGCATGGTTGGATTTGGTCGGATTTGCTTGGATTGGGTCGGATCTGCCCGGACGCAGCCGGATCCCCCGGGACGGTCGGGGACGCGCCGGAGCTGCGATCCGTCCGCCGGACCGCGCCGGTGCCGTGCGAGGCTGGCGTGCGCGTTTTCATGGGAGGCGGATAGGATCGCATTATTCTAGAATAAATCAACAAAATAGTTGCTTAAGAGAACATGTCGCGTCAGACCACCTCTGCCCTCCGCCGGCTCACGCGTCTTTCCGCCCCTCGCCGGGGCACCCCGCCGGCTGGTCGCTGTCCGGCGGCCCGGCCGGGGATCAGCGGGCATCTTTCCTTGCAGGGGCGGGCGAGATGGTGGCCGGGGCGCTGGCCGGCGGGGCGGGGTGGATGGCCGTGGCTCCGACAACGGGGGCCTCTCCTCCAGGTGTCTCCGTTCTGGCCACGGGTGACCAAGGGTGTTGTGATTCCGGTTGCCGTGGCCATCGACCAACCCAGCGCCCGCGGACGCGAATCCCCATGAAACCCTTCCGCCTCTTTCTCTGTGCGCTCGCGCTGATCGCCGCCGCGTTCGGCGCCGAGCCGTCCCGGCCGCGCGTGATCGTTTCGACCGACATTGGCGGCACCGACTTCGACGACTTTCAGTCCTTGGTCCATCTGCTCGTCTGCGCGGACGCCCTCGACCTCGAGGGCCTGATCGCCTCCCCGTGGGGCGCCGCCCGCGATCGCAAGCGGCACCTCCTCGACCTCGTCGACCTCTACGCGCGCGACTATCCCAATCTCCGCACGCACTCGCCGCGCTACCCGACGCCCGACCAGTTGCGGAGCATCAGCAAACAGGGCGGCCTCGACTCGGCCGGGCTGCGCGGTTTCGGTGCCCGCACGGAAGGTTCCGACTGGATCATCGCGTGCGCGAAGCGCGACGACCCCCGCCCGCTGTGGCTGCTCGTCTGGGGCGGCATCGACGATCTCGCCCAGGCCGTGCACGACGATCCCTCGATCAAGTCGAAACTCCGGGTCTATTTCATCGGCGGGCCGAACAAGAAATGGTCCACCACGGCCTACGATTATCTCGCCCGCGAACATCGCGACCTCTGGATCATCGAGGCCAACTCGACGTATCGCGGCTGGTTCACCGGGGGCGACCAGTCCGGGGACCTGGGCAACGCGGCGTTTGTGGCCGCCCACGTGAAGGGTCGCGGCGCGCTCGGCGACTACTTCGTCACCATCGCGCCCAAGATCAAGATGGGCGACACGCCGTCGCTCGCCTACGTCTTCGGGGCCACGCCCGAAGATCCCGCGAAGGATTCCTGGGGCGGTCACTTCGTCCGAGCCTGGGACCGCCCGCGCCGCACCTTCGACCGTGCGCCCTCCGCGACGGACACGGTTGAGATCTACTCGATCGTGGAACTCGTCTATCGCCCGACGGGCAGCGCCCCGCCCGACGCGAAGGCGACGCTCGTCGTCGAAAAGCAGGAGTTCCCGGGCTTCCGCACTGACGACGGCGCGTGGCATTTCCTGTTCAGCCCGAAGGATGCGCGGCTGTTTTCCTATCAGCTCGCGAGCAATCTTCCCGGTCTCGACGGGCAGGCCGGGTCGTTCACGTCGGTGCTGCCGGACCCGGCCCGCGCGCAAGCGCCCTCCGAGCTCTATCCCCACTGGTGGACCGACGATCCCGATCCGCGCTGGCGGGAGGGCAACGAGCAGGGGGCGAAGACGGTGAGCCGCTGGCGCGCGGATTTCCTGCGCGATTTCGCGGCCCGGCTCGCCCGCTGTGCCGCGCCCGCACCTGCGGCCACTCCCGCGCCCAAGTAAGTGCGATCCGCTTCACCCCTCCCTGTCCATGACACCTGCGCTCGCGGACCGACCGCGACCTGACCAAAAATGAAACTTCGCCACTGCCTCGCCTTGTTTTGTGTTTTCGCGGCCTGCGCCGCGGATGCCGCCGAAAAGCCCCGCGTCTTCGTCCTCACCGACATCGACAACGAGCCGGACGACGCCATGTCGATGGTGCGGTTTCTCACCTATGCGAACCACTTCGAGATCGAGGGCCTGGTCGCGACGACGTCGATCCACCAGCGCAGCCACGTCGCGCCGCAGTCCATCCGGCGGATCGTCGAGGCCTACGGCAAGGTCCGCGACAACCTCGAACGGCATGAATCCGGGTTCCCCACCGGGGCGCACCTGCTCGCCTGCGTCAGCGAAGGCCTGCCGGTCTATGGCATGAGCGGAGTGGGGGAGGGCAAGGACTCGCCCGGGTCCGAACGGCTCATCCGCTCCCTCGATCGCGACGACCCGCGTCCGCTCTGGGTGCCCGTGTGGGGCGGCCCCAACGTCCTGGGCCAGGCGCTGTGGAAGATTCGCGCCACGCGTTCGCCCGAGGCCCTCGCGAAAGCGGTGGCCAGGGTGCGCGTCTATGCGATCTCCGATCAGGACGACTCCGGTCCCTGGCTGCGCCAGGAGTTTCCCGGTCTCTTCTATATCGCCAGTCCCGGGTTCAGTGCGGGCGGCGCCTACCACCACGCCACCTGGAGCGGCATCAGCGGCGACTATTTTCACGCCCGCTGTCCCGGCGCGGATTTCACGCTCGTGACGAACGAGTGGCTCGACCGCAACATCCGGAAGAAGGGTCCGCTCGGCGCCGAGTATCCACGTTGGGACTACCTCATGGAGGGCGACACCCCGAGCTTCCTCGGCCTGATCGCCAACGGCCTCAACGCCCCCGAACACCCGGACTGGGGCGGCTGGGGCGGGCGCTATGAATCCTACACCCCGCGCCCGCAGAAGTGGCACCTCTCGCCGGAGACGCGGCCGTTCTGGAGCGATGCGAGCGACGAGGTCCTGGGGGCCGACGGTCGCTGGCACGACACCAACCATGCGACCATCTGGCGCTGGCGGGAAGCCTACCAAAACGACTTTGCCGCGCGCATGGACTGGACGGTCAAGCCTTACGACGAGGCCAACCATCCGCCCGTGCCCAGGCTCGCCCACGCCGCCGAACTCACCGTCAGGCGGGGTGCCCGGGTGGACCTCAGCGCCGAGGGCTCCACGGATCCCGACGGCGATCCGCTCTCGTACCACTGGTTCTTCTATCTTGAGGCGGGCACGTTCCCGACCTCCAGCGCCCGCTCGGGTCAGCCGCTGGAAATCCGCGGCTTCGATCAACCCAAAGCCTCGTTCACCGTCCCGACGAGCCGCGTGATGGCTCCGGGCACCGGCACGATGCACATCATCCTCGCCGTCACCGACCAGGGCAGCCCGCGCCTCACCCGGTACCAGCGCGTGATCGTGACCGTCGTGCCCTGAGCCGCCGCACGATTCCGTCCAAAGTCCCGGTCTCGGCGCGAGAGGACTCCCCGCGCAAGGACGTCTCCGGAAAATGGGCCCCGGCCTGACGACGGCCCTTTTGCCTCCTTCGCCGTTCCGGGGGCAGGGAGGGAGCCCCGTTGAAATGGGCTGGGCCGCGGCCTGGCGGGGTCGTTTCCGTGGTCGCTATTTGGCTGGAATGAGAGTTTCATGGGCCCATGCGGATGTTCGCCTTGCGGCGAAAGCCGACCGCTTATCCGAATCGAGACCGGCGTGGGTGTGGGCGAGGCCACACAAACAATCCAAGGAACAACGTTAACTCTCTGCCGTCTTCGGTCCGCCCCGTGTCGCCAAGGCTCCGGGCTGCGCGCGCATCGGGCGCGCGGCCCAGCCGTCCCCCCGTGGCGGGGGTTGCCCGGCGGTGGTCGAAGACGAAGCCGGCTGACCTGTGGCCGGTCGTTTCGGGCGGCCGGAGCGACGGCCCGGGCGTTGCCAGCCCCCCAGGCAACTCTCGTCCCCGGCCGAACTCCCGGTTCCGCGCCGAAGCCAAATGAAATCCCCCAAGCCTTCCCGTTCTGCTGCCCTTCCGTCCCGGACGGAACGCGGTCGCCCGTCGTCCACCCCTCGGGCCGGGGCCGGGTTTCCCATCGTCGGAGTGGGCGCATCGGCGGGCGGATTGGAGGCGTTTACGCACCTGCTGAAAAAACTGCCGGCGGACACCGGACTGGGTTTTGTGCTGGTCCAGCACCTCGATCCCCTGCATCCCAGCGCGCTCACGCAGATTCTGCGGCGGGCGACGACGATGCCGGTCCATGAGGCGACCCACAATCTGCGGGTGGAGGCCAATCACATCTATGTCATCCCGCCCAACAAGGGCCTGGGCCTTGCGCGCGGTGTCCTGAAACTGCGGCCCCGGCCGGCCGGCGGGGTGGGGCTCCGGGCCATCGACTTCTTTTTCGAGGCGCTCGCGCACGATCAGCACGAACGCGCCATCGGGGTGATCCTGTCCGGCAACGCCACCGACGGGACGCTCGGCCTCGAAGCGATCAAGGCGGAGGGCGGGATCACTTTCGCGCAGGATGACTCGGCCCGTTACGACTCGATGCCGCGCAGCGCGGTCGGCGCCGGTTGTGTCGATTTCGTCCTGTCGCCGGGGGCGATCGCGCGGGAACTGGCGCGCATCGCGCGACACCCCTAGGAGCCGGCCCCGGCAGGGGCGTCCGGTTCCGCCGGGGAGCCCGTGAAGAACGGCTACCAGCAGATCCTGCTGCTCCTGCGCGAGCACACCGGAGTCGATTTCTCCCTCTACAAGACCACCACGATCCATCGCCGTATTCTGCGGCGCACGGTGCTGAACAAACACAACACCCTGGAGCAGTACGCCGGTTTCCTGCGCGGCAACCCCAAGGAACTGGAGGCCCTGTACTCCGACGCGCTCATCAGTGTCACGAGTTTCTTTCGCAACGCGGAGACCTTCGCCGCCCTCCAGCACAAGGTGTTTCCGAAGTTGCTCCAGCAGGGTGGCGACGAGCCGCTGCGCGTCTGGGTGCTCGGCTGTTCGACCGGGCAGGAGGCGTACTCCATCGCGATGGCGTTCACCGAGTGCGTGGAGAGATCGTCCCATCCGCGGAAACTGCAGATATTCGCCACGGACCTGAGCGGTTGCGGCGGTTCTTTGTGGAGGAGGACGGCGGCTACCGCGTCATCAAGTCGCTGCGGGAGTCGGTGGTGTTTGCGCGGCAGAACCTGATCAGCGATCCGCCGTTCTCGCGGATGGACCTCATCAGCTGCCGGAACCTGATGATCTACCTGGAGCCGAGCCTGCAGAAGAAGGCCATCCCCGCCTTCCACTACGCCCTGAAGCCCGACGGCTATCTCTTCCTCGGTGCGTCGGAGTCCATCGGGACCTTCACCGACCTCTTTGTGGCGATCGACAAGAAGCACAAGATCTTCGTGCGAAAGGCCGCCCCGACGACGGTGTTTCAACTGCCGATCCGAAAATCGGGCGGCGGGCGCGGCCTGCCGGACAAAGCCCCGGGCGCGGCCCGCCCGCCGGCGGGTAAACCGGGCGGGGCACCGGACGCTTTCCGCAGCGAGCTCAACGCCGAGCGCGAGGCGGACCGGGTGACCGTCAACCAGTTCGCCCCGCCCGCCGTGCTCATCAATGCGGACCTGCAGATCCTGCAGTTCCGGGGGACGACCGGCGCCTATCTGGAACCGCCGACCGGCAAGGCCAGTTTCGACCTGCTGAAGATGGCGCGGGACGGGCTGATGCTGCCCCTGCGGACCGCGATCCACCGGGCGAAGCGGGAGGACCAGACCGCGCGGACCGAGGGCATCGCGCTCAAGGATCATGGTGTGACGCGAACGGTGAACGTGGAGGTGGTGCCGCTGAAGAACCTGAAGGAACGCTGCTTTTTGGTCCTGTTTGAGGAAGTGAGCAAACCCGCGCCCGACGCGCCGCCGGCCGGCGCCGTGAGCGACCCGGCGAGTTCGGCACGGTCCGCCGGCGAAAATACGGAATCCGACCGGGTCGCCGGACTGGAACTGGAACTCGAGGAGACGCGCGACTACCTGCAATCCGTCCAGGAGCACCAGGAGGCGGCGAACGAGGAGTTGCAGGCTTCCAACGAGGAAGGCCAGTCGGCGAACGAGGAGCTGCAGAGCCTCAACGAAGAGCTCGAAACCTCGAAGGAGGAACTGGAGTCGACCAACGAGGAGCTGACGACCGTCAACGAGGAGATGGTCAGCCGGAACACCGAGCTGAGCCGGCTGAACAACGACCTCGTCAACTTCCAGACCTCCACGAAGCTCGTCATCGTGCTGCTCGGACGGGATCTGGCGATCCGCCGGTTCAGCGCCCAGGCGGAGAAGAAATTCCACCTGCTGTCGTCCGACCTCGGCCGTCCGATCGGGGCCATCCGGCACGATCTGGTCACGCCCGACCTCGGGGGCATCGCCGCCGAGGTCATCGCCACCGGCCGCGAGTGCGAGCGCGAGGTGCAGGACCGGGACGGGCGCTGGTATTCGCTGCGCGTGCGCCCCTACCTGACGCTGGAGAACCTGGTGGACGGCGCGGTGCTGGTGCTGGTGGACATCGACGAGCTGAAGCGGACCGAGCGGCTGATCGTCGAGGAGCACGACCACGCCGAGGCCATCCTCCGCATGGCGCCCAATCCGCTGGTGATCCTGTCCGCCGAGCTGCGCCTGCAATCGGCCAACGAGGCGTTTTTCCACACCTTCAAGGTCACGCAGACCGAGATGAGGGGCCGGCTGTTTTGCGAACTCGACCAGGGCGCGTGGAACATCCCCCGGCTGCGCCAGCTGCTGGAGAAGATCGTCCCCCACAACAGTTCGTTCAACGACTTTGCCGTCACCCACCGGTTCAAGCGGATCGGGGTGCGCAGCCTGCTGCTGAACGCCCGCCTGCTGAACGAGCCCGGCGGCAAGCCGAAGTCCATCTTGCTGGGCATCCAGGACGTCACCGAGGTGCTGGCGTTTCAGGCGGACTTGCGCCGCTCGGAGCTGCGCTACCGGCGGCTCTTCGAGGCCGCGAAGGACGGGATCCTGATCGTCGATCCCGTGACGCGAAAAATCACGGAGGCCAATCCGTTCATCGTGAAACTGCTGGGCTACTCCCGGCAGCAGCTCATCCGCAAGGAGCTGTGGGAAATCGGCCTGCTCTCGGACGAGAAGGCCAGCCAGGAGGCCTTCAGCGAACTGAAGGAGAAGGGGTTCATCCGCTACGAGGACCTCCCGCTGAAATCCAAGGCCGGGCACCGCCACGAGGTGGAGTTTGTCAGCAATCTCTACGACGAGGACGGCGTCGAGGTCATCCAGTGCAACATCCGCGACATCACGGAACGCAAGCAGGCCGAGGAGGCGCTGCGGCAGAGCGAGGAGAGCTACCGGAGCCTCTTCACGTCCATCGACGAGGGGTTTTGCGTCATCGAGCTGCTCTACGACGGGGCCGGAAAGCCCCACGACTACCGCTTTCTCGAGGTGAATCCCTCCTTCGAGAAGCAGACCGGCCTGCGCGACGCGCTGGGCAAGCGGATCCGCAAGCTCGCCCCGGAGATGGAGTCGTATTGGTTCGACAACTACGGGGCGGTCGCCCGGACGGGGCGGTCCCGCCGGTTCGTCCAGGAGGCGAAGGCGCTGGGCCGCTGGTTCGACGTCTATGCCTTCCGCCTCGGCGGTCCGGGCAGCCGAAAGGTCGCCATTCTCTTCACCGACATCACCAAGCAGAAGCAGGCGGACGAGGCGTTGCGCGATGCGCGGGCCCAGCTGTCCCGCCACGCCGAAAGGCTCGAGAAAGAGGTGGCGGCGCGGACGGCGGAGCTGACCGCGGCGGCGGCGGCGTCCCGCCGGGGCCAGGAGGAGTTTCGCACGCTGTTTCTGGCGGCCCAGGGCATGGAGGAGAAGCTGCGGCGGCTCGCGCGGCAGATCCTCTCCGCCCAGGAGGACGAGCGAAAGCGGATCAGCCGGGAGCTGCACGACTCGGTCGTGCAGATGCTCGTGGGCATCAATGTCGAGCTCGCGGCGCTCAGCCGGTCGGCCACCGCCGAGGCGCGGCCGTTGCGGGCAAAAATCGCCCGGACGCAGCGTCTCGTGGAACAATCGGTGAACGCCGTGCACCAATTTGCACGGGAACTACGCCCCGCCGTGCTGGACGACCTTGGTCTCATCCCCGGTGCGCATGGAGGTGCGGGACAACGGCAAGTCCTTCGAGGTGTCCCGGACGCTCTCGGCCAAGACGAACCAACGCCTCGGCCTGCTGGGGATGCGGGAGCGCGTGGAGATGGTGGGTGGCACCGTCACGATCGAGTCCTCGCCGGGGCAGGGGACGACGGTGCGGGCCGAGGTGCCCTTTCGCCGCGGAGGTGCCGCATGAGCTTCGGGAAAAAAATCACCGTCGTGCTCGCCGAGGACCACGCCGTCGTGCGCCAGGGGCTGCGCACCCTGCTGGAGTCCGAGGGTTCGTTTGAAATCGTCGGGCAGGCGCAGAACGGCCGCGAGGCCGTCGACCTGACCGCCACCCACCGTCCCGACGTGACCGTCATGGACATCGCCATGCCCATCCTCAACGGCTTCGAGGCCACGCGCCAGATCCTCGCCGTCGACCCGAAGGCCCGGGTGCTCATTCTCTCCGCCCACAGCGACGACGAATATATCGAGCGCATGACGGCGGTCGGGGCGCTGGGCTTCCTGGAGAAACAGACCTCGGCGGAGATCCTGACCAAGGCGATCCGCGAGGTCGCGGGCGGGAAACCCTACTTCAGCCCGGCGATCGCCAAACGCCTGATCGACGCCAACAAGCGTTCGCGTGACCGCGACGGACTGCCCAAGGCGAGCGCGGTGCGTCTCACCTCACGCGAGACGGAAGTGTTGCAGCTCGTCGCCGAAGGACAG
>JAPLTR010000199.1 GCA_026398065.1 Verrucomicrobiota bacterium
CGCGAGATGAGCGGCAGTTCGGTCGCGATCAACGAGCGCCGGACGGCGGCCAATCTCCGGAATGTCGTCGCGGCGGATGAATTTGGCGATTCGACCGAGGGCAACATCGGCGAATTCGTGAAGTATATCCCGGCCGTCGCCATCGACTACACGAGTGCCGAGGCGCGTTTCATTTCGCTGCGCGGCATGCCGTCGTTCGGAACCGCGGTGATGATCGACGGCAATCGCATGGCGAGCGCCGCGGCCAGTTTCTCCCGCGCCTCTGAGCTCGATCAGGTTTCGCTCAACAACATGTCCCGGATCGAGGTCACCAAGTCGCCGCTCCCCGACTCACCCGCGGACACGATCGGAGGCGCCGTGAACATGGTGCTAAAGAGCGCGTTTGAGCGGGCCAAACCATCGTTGATCTACCGCGCCGATCTGAACGCGAACTTCAGCCGCGCGCAGGGCGAGAATTTCGTTTCATTGAGGAAAAGCCCCGGCCCGGGAGCCCAGGCGACGGTGAAGATCAAACCGGGCTTTGATGTGAACTACATCAATCCGGTGAGCAAAACGTTTGGCTTCACGGTGAGCCTGTTGAACTCGAACCAGTATTCGCCCGCCGCCCTGATCTCCCCGCAGTGGCGGCCCGTCACCTCGGGCACGGGCCTGGCCCCCGCCGACCAGCCTTTCCTGGGAACCGTGCTCGTCAGCGACCGACCGCGGGAGGGCTATCGCTGGTCAGCCGGGCTGTCGCTAGACTGGCGGGTGGCCCCGCAGGACGTGCTCACGTTCGGGGTGCAGTGGAACCGCTTCGAAACGGTCCTCGATACCTCCGATCTCCAGTTCAATGTCATCGGTGCGTCGTCGGTCCGGCCCACTTCCTACGACGCGACAACGACCGCTGGGGCGCCCAATGCCGGCAACGCGACCTGGGCGCTCACGACCTTCCACAAATTCATGCTCGGTCACAACGTGAACGTGGCCTACCGGCATCGCGGGGCGGTCTGGTCAGCCGCCGCGGGCGCGGCCTACTCGTTTTCCAAAACCTACGTGGACAGCGCCGAGGATGGCGTGATCAAGACGGTGAATTTCCGGTCGCCGAACATCGCGGTGCGGTACGACGGGATCCGAGACTCCCTGCCGGGCCGGATCAGCGCCACGACGGCGGCGGGGACGCCGTACGCGTTTGCCGACCTCGGCACCTACACGCTGCAAAGCGTCACGCAGGGCACGCCCCAGCACTACCGCGCCACCACGGTCAGCGGATATGCCAACGCGACGCGTCCGTTCCAGATTGCGATTCCGTTCAAGCTCAAGGCCGGGCTCGACGTGCGGCGGGAACGGCGCGAAACGACCAATCCCACCGCGACCCTGACCTTTGTCGGGCCCGACGGCACGGCCAACACGGCCGACGATCTCGCCGGCCGCTATGATCTGGTGGAGAGCGGATACTCCACGCTGCGGATGCCGTTCGGCGTGGGGCCGGTGCAGCGGCCGAGCTCGCGCAAGACCTACGCATTGGCGCAGGCCAATCCGGGTTTTTTCGTTCGCGACGAAGCGGCGGAGATTCGTTCGGCCGCGACCAACTCCAAGGAGTTTTCCGAGATCATCGGCGCGGGCTACCTGCGGGCCGACGCGGCCTTCTTCGAGAACCGGCTGAAGCTGGCCGGCGGCTTCCGCTACGAGCATACTTACGACGAGGGTCGCGGTCTCCTCAACGATCCCTCGGCCACCTACCGCAAGGATGCCGCCGGCAAACTCGTCCTCGATGCGGCCGGAAGACCGATCAAGGTTGCGGGGAGCACCGCCGATCTGACCCGGTTGCAGTATCAGGAGCGCGGGTCGCGCGGCGAGCGGGACTACGGCAATCTGTTTCCCAGTCTCAACGCGACCTACGGCCTCACCGAAAAGATTCTGCTGCGCTCGTCGTTTGCGCAGACGGTGACCCGGCCCCAGATCAACAGCGTGGTCCCCTCGACCACGGTCACGGACCCGGGCACGACGGCGATCCCGACGATCACGGTCAACAATCCCGGTCTGAAGCCCTGGTTTTCGAACAACTACGACGTGGCGATCGAATACTACTTCAGCCAGCCCGGGCTGATTTCGATCGGGGCGTTTCGGAAGGACATCAAGGACTTCTTCGGCGCCGTGCGCACCCGGGCGACGTCCGAACTGCTGGCGGAGTACGGGTTCGACGACTCGTTCCTGAACTACGAGATCGCGACGCAGCAGAACGTCGGATCGGCCAAGGTGAGCGGCGTCGAGCTGGACTACCGGCAGTCGCTCACCGGTCTGCCGGAATGGGCCAAAGGGCTGGCGCTGTTTGCCAACGCCACCGCCCTCCGGGTGCAGGGGGCGTCGACTGCGGATTTCTCCGGCTTTATCGGGCGCTCGGCCAACTGGGGCGTGTCGTTGAGCCGGCCGCGCTTCACCGCCAAGCTGAACTGGAACTACCGCGGCCGGCAGCGGCTCGGCGCCGTCACCGGCACCAATGTGCCCGCGGGGACGTACCAGTTTGCGAGCCCCCGGCTCTCGACGGATGTCAATCTGGAGTATCGGCTCACCAAATACGCGACCCTT
>JAPLTR010000067.1 GCA_026398065.1 Verrucomicrobiota bacterium
CGCGATGCGTCCACGCCGCGGGTGAAGGAGAGCACCTGTTTGACGAGGTTGGTGCCGCGGAGCGCGCTGCGCTCCATCAGTTCGATGGTCTGGAGGCGGTCGGGATCCGTTTCCCCGGTCTTGAGGAGCGAGACGCCCATGACAATCGGCGCGAGCATGTTGTTCAAGTCGTGGGCCACGCCGCCCGCGAGTGCCCCGACGCTCTCCAACCGCTGCGCCCGGAGAAACTGCGCCTCGATCTTCTTGCGCTCCGTCACATCGGTGTTCACGCCGAGGACCGACTTGGGGGCCCCGCGCTCGTCCCGGATCAATGACCACCGCCCCTCGATGGCGACCTCGGTGCGGGTCTTGGTGAGATGACAGAGTTCGCCGCTCCATTCCCCCTGCCGCAAGAGCGTCTCCATGGCCGCGCGCAACGGCGCGAGGTCGCGGTAAAACAGGTCCGCGGCGGAGCGGCCCACGGCCTCCGCCGCCGTCCAACCATAGATCCGCTCCGCCCCCTTGTTCCAGTAGAGGATCCGGTGCTGGAGGTCGCGCACGATCACCGCGTCCTGGGTCTGGTCGAGGAGCGCCGCCTGCTCGCCGATGCGCGCCTGGGCCTGCTTCAGCTCATCGATGTCCGTGCAGGTGCCAAACCACTTCACGATCGCGCCGCTCGCGTCGCGGAGGGGCACGGCGCGGCCCAGCATCCAGTGGTAGACCCCGTCCGCGCGGCGCAGCCGGTATTCGATTTCATAGATCCGCCCGCTCGCGACGGCCTCCCGCCAGCGCTGGGCGGCCCGCGGCCGGTCATCCGGATGAAACGGGGGGATCCACCCGTCGCCGAGGCTCTGCTCGAGCGTGAGCCCGGTGTAGTCCATCCAGCGTTGGTTGAAATGCGTGTGCCAGCCGTCCGGCCGCGTCATCCAGACGATCTGGGGCATCGTCTCGGTGAGGGTGCGGAACTCCTCCTCCCGCCGGCGAAGCTCGGCCTCGACCGCCTTGCGCTCCGCGATGTCCCGCTGGAGCGCCCGGTTCGTCTCCTCCAGCTGCAGGGTCTTCTCCTCCAGCTTGCGGATCAGGGTCTCGCTGTAGATCTTGAGCAGCGTCTTTTCGTCGCCGACCGGCCCCTTCGGCGGCACCGGCACCGCCGCGGTGGCGCGGGCCAGCACCGTTTTCAGCCGGGCGATGAAATCCTCGGGTTCGGCCGGCTTGAGGATGAACGCGTCCGCCCCGAGGTCCAGCGCCAGCCGCTCGTCCGCCTCCTCCGTGTAGGTGGCGGTGTACACGATGAAGGGCGCCGACCGCAGCCGGCTGTCGGCCTTCCAGTGCCGCAGCAGCGTGTAGCCGTCCATCACCGGCATCAGCAAATCGGATACGACGAGGTCGGGCCGCACCTGGCGTGCCCGGATGAGGGCCTCCGCCCCGTGGCGCGCCGTGTCGACGATGCAGTTGTGCCCCGTCAGCAGGGCCTGCAGATAGTAGAGGTTTTCCTCCTTGTCGTCGACGATCAGGATCCGGGTCATGCGGGGCCCGGCGGAGCGGGAACGGGCGGTTTGAAGAGTTCAATCTCGGCGACGAAGGTCTCCGGGTTGATCGGCTTCTCGATGTAGCCGTTGCAGCCGGCGGCGAGGCATTTTTCGCGATCGCCCACCATCGCATAGGAGGTCACCGCCAGGATCGGGGTGTCCCGCAGCTCCGGGTGGAGCCGCAGCTCACGGGCGACCGCATGCCCGTCCATCCCGGGCAACTGGATATCAAGCAGGATCAGGCAGGGCGCCACCGTCCGCGCCGCAGCGATTCCGCTCGGGCCGTCCGTCGCGGAGACGACCGCGTAGCCATGCTGCTCGAGCAGAAAGGTCGCGAGGTAGCGGTTTTGCTCGTTGTCTTCGATGAGAAGGATGGTGCGGCGCATCAAGAGGGGGGCGGAGGAGTGAGAGGCAGGATGACGGTGAAGACGCTGCCACGGGTCCATTCGCTGGTCGCAGAAATCTCACCATGCAAAAGAGTAGCAAGTCGACGGCAAATGGCGAGACCAAGTCCGGTCCCTTCGCGCTGCCGGGACAGACCGGAATCGATCTGCCGAAAGGGCTGAAACAGCATGCCGAGATCCTCCCGCTTCATGCCGATCCCCGTGTCGGCGATCCGCAGGCGCACGGCCGCCTGCGGCACGCGGCGGCCCGGCGGGAAATAGTCTTCGAGCAGTTCCGCCGTCAGCGTGACCCCGCCTTGCTCGGTGAACTTGACGGCGTTGTTCAGCAGGTTGAGGAGGATCTGCTCCACCCGGCGCCGGTCGCTCACCATCTGGCCCAGCCGCGGGGAGAGTTCGGCCCGCAGGCTGAGCGTCTTGCGGTCGATCAACGGGGTCACGGACGCCACCACCCGGTCGATGGCGGCGCGCAGGTCGAAGGCATCCGCCCGGACCTCCAGCTGCCCGGCCTCGATCTTGGAGATGTCGAGCACGTCGTTGATGAGTTCGAGGAGGTGGCGGGCGCTGCCGCGCACCATGCCGAGCTGCTTGGTCTGCTCCGGGTTGAGCGGGCCGGCCAGACCCTGGAGGATGATGCCGGTGAATCCGATGATGGAGTTGAGCGGCGTCCGCAGTTCGTGGGACATCGTGGCGAGAAACGCCGACTTGATCCGGTCGGCCGCCTCCGCGCGGACGATGGCCGCCTGGATCTCCGCCGTGCGCTCGGCCACCTTGCGTTCGAGGCCCTCGTTCAATTCCCGCACCGCCGCCTCCGCCTGTTTCCGCTCGGAGATATCGATGCCGACGCCGACGAGGCAGGTGAGGTCGCCGAACACGACCCGCCGGCCGGTGAAGAAATACGGCGTGGTCCGGCCATCCTTGGCCATGAACGGCGCCTCGACCGACGACTCGCCCTTGGCAAAGACCTCGCCGATCCGCTCCGTCAGCATCGGCCGGTCCTTCGGGGTGAAGAAGTCCAGCGGATGCATCGTCGCGATCTCCTCCCGCGAGTAGCCGGTCACGGTTTCAAAGTTCCGGTTCCAGCGGAGAAACCGGCCCTTCGTGTCGTAGAAATACAGCACGCCGGGCATGCTCTCGATCATCGTGTCCGAAAAATTCCGCTCCCGGTGCGCGACCGCCTCCGCGCGCTGGCGCTCCTCCTCGCGGGCCAGATTGTCGAGGGCAAAGGAGATTTCCGCCGCCGCCTCCAGCAGCAGCGCAATCTCCTGTTCGTGGAAGACCCCGGCCTCGTCGGCGTACACGCTCAGCATGCCGGCCACCTCGCCGCCCAGCCGGATCGGAAACGCCGCCGAGGCCCGAAATCCCCGGCGTTCGCCCTCCGCCCGCCAGGGCTGGGTCGCCGGGTCGTTCAGCAGGTCGTTGCAGATATAGGGCTGGCCGGACCGGAAGGCGGTGCCGGACGGGCCGCGGCCGGTCGGGCGTTCGTCCACGTAGACCTCGATGTTTTTGGTGTTTTCGATTTCGTCGCCCACCATCGCGACGGGCATGAGCCGGTGCGTCGCGGCATCGTGCCAGCCGATCCACGCGAGGCGAAAACCGCCCTGCTCGGTCAGGACCTGGCAGACCTTGGTGAAGAGGTCCTCCCGCGTCTTCGACCAGACGACGCTCTGGCTCACCAGGGTGAGCGCGGCATAGAGCTGGCGGAGCCGCTCGATCTCGGCCTCGTGCGCCTGGCGCTCGCTGATATCGCGCAGGATGTACGTGGAGAGCGTCCGATCGTTGGCCTCGATCCAGGAAATCGACGCCTCCAGCGGAAATTGCCCGCCGTCCCGGCGCGACCCGCGCAACAGGCAGGGGTGCTGCTTCTCCGCCTCCACACGCCCGGTGAAAAACCGGTCCACCGGCTGGCCGACCGCCTCCGCCGCAGCGCAGCCGAACAACTTTTCCGCCGCGGCGTTGAAGAGCACCACCCGCCGCGCGTCGTCGACGGTCACGATGGCATCCATCGCCGAGTGGATCACCGCCGCCAGCTGCGCCTCGCTGGCGCGCAACTCCCGTTCGCGCGCCTGCATCGCTCCGTACCAGTGCTCGATCGCCCCGAACGCCCGCCGGATCACGAGCAGCAGCAACCCCGAGGTCACCAGCACAAACACCAGTCCCTTGTAGATGCTCCAGCGCGTCAGCAGCTCCCGGTCGGAAACGAGCCAGCCCAGCGCGCGGTCGGAAAAGTAGATCCAGATCGTGGCAAACACCCCGTAGCCCGCAGCGATCCACCACGCGCGGGACAGGCGCCGCGCCACCGCCGCGGAGCGCCCCGGCTGCGCCACCGGGGCCGGCCAGAGCGAAGGGGTGCCGGGCGATGGCGGCTCGGAACTCATGGCGTGACGACGAAGGCGGCACGCGACGTCAAACCTGCCCGCCGACAATCCGGGCGAGGTTGCCGACGAGCACGATGTTCGCAAAGCATGAAGGGGAAGGGGCCTGCGCAAGAAACTGCACACCACGGCGTTGGTGTCGAGTCTCCCGCTCACTACGGCCACGTTTTTCGGTCGTGGCACTCGACTGCGGCGAAGCGACGGCGAACCGCCCGCGCGCCACCCGATCCTACGGCTCCGAATACTCCGGAGCGGCGGTGCGCGGGGCTGCGACGGGAAGGTGCTCGCGGTGCACGCCGAGTTCGCGACGACGGCCACGGGACCGGCGTTCCAGCCGTTCCTTCGGCCGCGGCCCGACATAAAATCCATCCGGCGATTGGAATCCCTCCGGCGCATGCCTCAGGGAGTAGAGCACCACACCAACGCCAACGGAGCCAAAGGTAAGAAGAAAGAGATTCATGGGGATCTGCGGCGGGCAGGGCTCCATCATGCCCGATCGCGACGGCCCCGTCTGCGCGTCGTTTGCCAGAGGCTGGTCAGATTTTGGACGAACTGGCCCGCCCACGGACAACGATGCGTCGCACGTAGACCCCGCCCGTGGATGACGGCGGCCCCCAAAGACCGCTCTCCCGGCAATTCACCGCCCGATCACTGCGGAACGCGCTGGTAAGTGTCGCCGTAGAGGACCACCGAGAGCTGGTCCTTGATGGTGATGAGCGACTTCTTGCTCGTGACGAGAGCGGGTTTGCCCCCGGCCTCGGCCGCGAGCACCGTGAAGCGACGGTCGCCGGGCGAACCGCCGGTCTCATAGACCCCGGCCACTTCGCTCAGCAGACGCTCCGCCGGCTCTTTCTGCATCAGCGTGAATTTGGGCAGCAGCGTCTTGGGCGGCTGCATCATGAACCAGACGGTAAACGAATTTACGGCGATGATGGCGACGACGAGCATCCCGATGCTCACCCCCGAACTCTTGCCGCCCTTGCCGCCGCCCGACGAGGCCCGCCCGCCGCCGGAGTAGTCCTCCTCGGTCTCCTCTCCCGTGATGGCCGCGACGATTTGCGCCGGGGTGATCTTGCCGGAGGGGCGTTTGGACGACGACCAGCTGACGAACTGCAGGCCGCCGGCCTTGAGCTGCACGACGAATTTGCCCGCGTTGCCCGTGATCCGCAGCTCCGGCTCGACCGGATAGGCGACGCCCGGAGCCAGCGCCGCGGCGTTGTCCAGCAACGCGCGGATCTGCTTCACCGAGACGTGATAGAGCTGCGCCTCGGGCAGCTCCGCCGCCGCCTTTTTCACGTCGGGCGACAGGTGCTTCAACGTCACCGAGAAAAGTTGTTCGGCAGACTTGCTCATGGTGCCACGATGAAGACCGGCTCGTCATCCGCCCCGATCCGGAAGTTTCCGGTGGCCAGATTGCCATCGTCGATGATGCGGTCGATCGCCTCCAGCAAATCGACGTCCTGGATGAACGGCGAGGCCGCCGTGTCGCTGATGGCGATCGCCGCCTTGTAGCGGTTGCCGGCGTGCATCTGGTTGTTGTCCCAATTGTACTGCCCGCCCAGCGGCGTGGCGCGCAGCCAGGCCGTCGGGTTGATGCGGGCGGCCATTTCCGGCGGGAGCACCCCGGCCGCGGTCTCGGCGGGCCAGGCGCCCGTCTCGTGGACATAGCCGTCAAACGCCGCCGCAAAGGTCCGCAGATCGTTGCCGATGGCCGTCGCCGCCGTGCGGCGCTTCACGCTCTTCAGGGTCGGCATCGAGATGGCCGCCAGCAAACTGATGATCGTCAGCGTGATCATTATCTCGATCAAACTGAACGCCCGCCGTCCTCCCCGTGCGGAGCGCGCATGCGAACGACAACTGGTGCTGGGCGACTTCATGAGCGGAGGGAAGAGACGGTGTAGTGGCGGGGCTGGCAACTCATCTGACGGATTTCCCATAGATTACAATGCCCGACGCGCACAATCCGAAAAGCGGGTTATGACCGCACGGCTCCGCCTCCGGGCGGAGCCCGGGAGCGTTGCAGGCCGCGCGGGCCGGAGGGGGGAGGCGCGCGCGGCGCCGAAAAAGCTCAGGTATGGCCGGCGCCGAGCAGGGAGTGGAGGGTGCGCAGCAGGGCCTCGGCC
>JAPLTR010000146.1 GCA_026398065.1 Verrucomicrobiota bacterium
CGCGGTCGCCCACCTTGAACTCCGTCACGCCCGGCCCGACCGCCGTGACCACGCCCGCGGCCTCCATGCCCAGGGTGTGCGGCAGCTTCACCGCGTAGAGCCCGCTGCGCTGGTACGTGTCGATGAAGTTCACGCCCGCCGCCTCGATGCGCAGCCGCAGCTCGCCCGCGCCCGGCTCCGGCAGCGCGACATCGTCGAACTGCATCTTTTCTGGGCCGCCGGTCGCGTGAATTCGGATCGCTTTCATGCCCTCACTTTCGCGGTCCGGTGCGGTCACGCAAGTCAGCGCGCACGAAAAAGGCCGGGCGCCCTCGCACCCGGCCTTTGAATGGTCCGGACTTTCCCCTCTCCACCGCAGTCGCGCGGGGACGGGTTATTTCACCTCGTAAACTTCGGCGAGCACCTGGCCGGCGACATCGTTCACGCCGCTCACGACCAGCGTGTAGGCGCCGGGATTGAGCACGGCGAGGACCGCCGCATCCGTGCTGCCCGCCGCCAGCGGAAACGCGCCGACGCGCACCGCGGCCTGGGCAAGGTCAACCCGGTTGTCCCAGTCGTTGTTCACCTCGATCGCCGTGGCGCCGGAAAAGACCGCGACCTGCGGATTGGCGTTGGCGTTGGTCACGCCAAAGCCCGCGAGGCTCGGGCCGACACCGCGGACCAGCACCGTCTTCGGCTGGGTGCCGCCGATCACGAAACCCGCGATCAGCGAACCGTTGGCGCCGCCGACATTGCCGCGGACGGAGATGTTCAGCATTCGGCCGTCGCTCACGAGCGGGAGCGGTTCGCCATACATGAAGTCGTCGGTCGCGACGACGTCCGCCGTGGCGGTGTCGACGTTGCCCGGCCCGAGCGGGAGGTTGCCGTGCGTCACCCGCACGCGCGCCACGCGCTCGCCGTCGATGAAGTTTACGCCGACGAACGAGAGCCCGTTGTCCGCGACCGGGGCGAAGAACTTCCCGAGCGACTTGCCCGCCGCGTCGAAGCACTCGATGGAGGAGGTGTTCGCCAGATCGACGTCGCAGAAGACGGCGCCGAAACTGTTGACCGTCGCCGTGGTGGCCGGACTGCCCGGCACAAAGAACACCGTGTCGATGATCGTGCTCCCGACCGCCGCGAAGAGGCGCTGCTCGGTGAAAGCCTTGAAGCGCGTCGGATAGCTCGCGTCGAGGTTGCCGAAGCGGACCGGCGTGTTGGTGGCGTTGCCGGTGGCCGCGCTCACCTGGAGGGTGGCGCCGGCGGTCGGCGTCGAGAACACGGCGCCGCGCCGGACGTTGTTGTTGAAGAAATCGCCCGGCATCGCGTTGGGCGCGGCGGCGGCCTCGGCGGTGCCGTCCCAGTTGATATTGCGAAAGCCGTTCGCGAACGGGCCATTGGTGGTGTTGCCGATGCCGCCGAAGGAGATTTCCTGGCGGAACGTGCCGACGGTGGCGGCAATGTCGGTGGGCGCGGCGCCGGCGGCGGTGGTGACCTTGGGCGCGGCGGAAAGCGCGAGCGGAGCCAGCGCAAGGCCGGCGAGGAGGAGGGAGCGGAGGTGTTTCATGGGAGGGTGGTCGGGCGGAAGGCGGAAGTGCTTCGCCGTGACGCCCCTGTTATATCAACTCCGCGCCGTCCCCGCCATACGACGCCCGGGGGACCTTTGCCTGACGGTTTCGTTACCTAGCGGTCCTTGCCGGGAGTGCGTACATAGAGAACAAAGCGCCATGCAATATAACGAGACCCGCACGCCGTTCACGCCGGGTGTCCAGGCTTTGGATACGACCACGCTCCGCGCCCTCGCCGCCGAACTGCCCGCGATCTACGCGGAGACCGACGTGCGGCGGCTGCCGCAGACCTTCGTCGCGGCGCTCTGCCGCCTCGTGCCCGGCGAGTCGCACGACGTCGTGGTGCACGACACCGCGCGCGGTCACCGCCACTGGTTTCTGAACCCGGCCGCGCCGGAGCAGGAGTCGCTCGTGCCGGGGTTCTTCGCCAATTTCCACGAGTTCGCACCGGCCGCGCACCGCCGCCGCACCGGCACGGGCGCCGCGCTCGCGCTCTCGGATTTCGTCGACGCCCCCGGGCTGGAGCGCCTCGCGATCTACCGCGAATTTTACCGCCCGCTCGGCCTCAGCGACGACCTGAGCATCCACGTGAAACACGGCGATGCGATCCTGTGCGCGTCGGTGATGCGCCGCCGGCGGGGCTTCTCGACCGGGGAGCGCGAGCTGCTCAACGCGCTGCGCCCGCACTTCAAACAGGCGTGGGTCAACGCCGAGGCGATCGGCAGCCTGCGCGCCTGCGCCGTCGGCCAGCCCGCCGCGCCGGCCGCGTGGACGGCCGAGCCGCTTGAGGTGAATTTCGGCCTCACGCCGCGCGAGGCCGAGGTGCTGCTCTGGGTCGCGCAGGGCAAGACGAACCCCGAGGTCGCCGGCATCCTCGGCATCACGCCCCACACCGTGCGCACGCACCTGGAGCGGGTGTTCGCCAAGCTGGGCGTGGAGACCCGCCACGCCGCGGGCCTGCGCGCGATGGAAGTGCTCGGGCTGCCGGGCTGAGCTGTTGGAGGGGCTTTACGCCCCGACTTTCGGAGCCCGCAAACCGTCGGGGCGTAAAGCCCCTCCCGCCGTTCCCGACTGCCTCCGATCCTGTTGAAAGCCCGCTCGGGGATTGACCGAATGCGACACGTGTCCCAGTCAGTGGGGTCGTTTTGCCCCTCCCCGGTTCCGCCGCCCCATGAAACACCCCGCCCTGTCCGGCCTGCTCGCGCTCGCCGTCGCCACCGCCCTGGGCGGCTCGTCGCTCCCGGCCGCAGACGTCACCGAGCGTCCCCTCAGCACCGGTCCCGACCCGCGCGAAATCCCTCT
>JAPLTR010000381.1 GCA_026398065.1 Verrucomicrobiota bacterium
GATACCAGGCGGGCAGGTCGGAGTCCGCGACAAAGCCGAGCCGATGGATGTCCCGGGCGAACGGCGAAGCCTCCACGGCAGAGTGAACTGCCGCCGCGCCATGCCAGTCGCTGCCCGCGAGCACAAGTTGCCAAGGGGAGCCGGTGGCGGACTTGAAGGCGTTGAAGGCGGCGATGAGCCGGGTGTGGTTCTTCGCGGGATGCTCCAGGCGCGCGACGTAGAGAAAGAACGGGGCGGTCACGCCGTGCGGTGTGCAGACGGCGGCGCGGGCGACGGCGGCCGGGCCGGGCTTAAAGTGGCCGCGGTCGAGGCCGTTGGACACCACCGTGATGCGGTCGGGCGGCACGTGGAAGTAGGTTTCAATGTCGCGCGCAGTGAGCCGACTGACGGCAACGATTTCGTCCTGCCGCCGAGCAAGCCGACGCGCGATCACGCGGCCGTAGAACATCCGCGCCCAGTCGTATTTCCCGCTCAGGTGAAAGGGCGCGAGGTCGTGGATGGTCGCGACGAGCGCGCACGGACGCGCCCATGTCATGCGGCGGTAGCTGGGGATATGCAGAACCTCCAGACCCGCCCGGCGGGCGAGACGGGGCAGCGTTGCCTGATGCCAGAGAATATTCCTGACCGGAGGACGGTGGCGTTCGGCCACGGATTCGATGCGCATCGCGCCCGCGGCGAAGTCGAACAGCGGCCGGTCCGCTTCGAGCACGAAGAGGGTGAACTCATTTTCACGGGCGGCGGGCAACAAGGCTCGGACGAGCGACAGCACGTACTGACCGACGCCGGACCGGCCGCGCTGGATGACGGAGGTGGAAAGCCCAATCTTCACGGGCCGCCGTTCGACGCCGGTGGCGTGCGGCGACGGTCGGACACCGGGGCCGGGCCCGGCCCCGGGGAGAGTCCGTCCGTGATGACAAATTTTTCCGTCAGGTGCATCCGCTCCAATGCGGCGCGAACCGTGGCGCTTGGGCGGAAGAGGATGAGGTTCCGCTGGACCTGCGCCAGGCGGCGCTGCCAGTGGACAAGAAAGGCGAGTCCGGTGCTGTCGATCGACTCCACGCCGGCGAGGTCGATGAGGCAGTGGCCCTCCTGATTCATGGCACGGTCCCAGAAGTGCGGCGCGCTCTCCAAGGCGTCGCGGTGGAGCGGGCCCGCGGTCTGCACCTTGATGCCATAAGCCATCGCGGTGGAGGAGGGGGCAACTGACGGTGAGGCGCCCTTGTCTGGCCGGGCGGGCTGGTGCCAGAGTTGCGCGAGCAGCGCAGGGACGAAGCCAACCAGGTCGCCGGCGTAGCGTTGAAAGAGGCGGCGCGGCTCCTGGAGCAGGCGGAAGACACTTTCAGTGCCGGTGCGGCGCATCCAGACCGGGGCACGCCGCAGCCGACCGGCGAGAAAGTCAACGGTGCCGCCAGCGCCAATCATGACCGGAACGCCGGCGGCCCGGTAATTGCGGAAGATCCATTTCTCCTGCTTGGGACAGCCGAAGCAAACGAGCACGATATCCGGTCGCGCGGCCTGAACACGCGCGATGATCCCGGCATGATCCATTTCGGCGAGCGCCCGATGGGGCGGCGAGTAATGGGCGACCGCGCGCAGCGTCGGATGGGCGGCGGCGATGCGCTGGGCCGCTTCGGCGCCGACGCCGTCGGCTCCACCGAGCAAAAAGATCTTCCAGCCCCGCTCGGCGGCGCGGTGCAGCAGCACCGGCACGAGGTCCGAGCCGGCGACGCGGCCGGGCAGGGGGTTGCCGAGCCACTGCGAAGCCCACACCAGGGGCTTTCCGTCGCAGAGGACCAGATCGGCGTTGACCAAAATCTGATGCAACTCGGCGTCCTGCCGGGCCTGTACGAGAAAATCGACGTTGGGTGTGACGATATAGTGGGGGCGCCGCGCCTCGACCATGGTCTCAATGCGGTCAACCGCCGTGGAGAGCGTCATCGGGTCGAAGGAGACTCCCAGGATGGCAATCGGCAGGTGATGGGGGGCTTCCCCTTGCGCCGCATCCGGGCTAGGGTCGCCGATCACGGGGCGGGAGGGATCCCGTGGGCCGAGGTCGAGGATTGGTAAAGAGGACGCCATGTACCCCCATCCTATCCGATTTCGTGGGGCATTGTTGTGGGGTCTACGCCCCACTGGGGTGGAGACCTCCTTCCGAGGAGGAGGTGGCATCGCTACGTTTCTGCCCCGGACGGGTTCCTTATCTCCCGCCGATTTCACGATGACACTTCTGCGTTTCCTGGTCCGTTACTCGCCCGCGATGGTGATCTGGACATCCCTTGCCGCCCTGTTGAGCGGCGCGTGCAACGCTGGCCTGATCGCGATGATCAACTCGGCACTGAACCGACCGGGCCGCCCCGGGCTTGCGCTGGTGATGGGCTTCGCGGCGCTGGGGCTGGGCAGGATTCTGACCAATGCGTTAGCCCAGATCACGCTCTCTCACTTTTCCCAGGCCACGACCGCCCGCCTGCGCCAGGATCTCGTCCGCAAGATCCTCGCCGTGCCGCTGCGGCAGCTCGAGGAACTTGGCACGCCGAAGCTCATGGTCGCCCTGACCGAGGACATCCTGGAGATCACGCAGGCGACGCTCAGCATCCCGATCTTTGCGGTGAACTTTGCCGTGCTGCTCGGCGGTGCCGTCTATCTCGCGTGGTTGTCGCTGCCGGTGCTGCTGGCGATGGTCGCCTTTGCGATCGTCGGCGCCGTCAGCTATCGCCTGATGATCCGGAGCGGTTTTGGGCATCTCACCGCGGCCCGCGAGGGACAGGACCGGTTGTTCCGGCATTTCCGCGCGCTCACCGAGGGGATCAAGGAACTCAAGCTGCACCGCGTGCGCCGCGCCGCCTTTCTGGCGGAGGACGTCGCTTCGGCCGCCGCGGTCTGCCAAAAGCACAACACGGCCGCGGAACTGCGCTTCATCCTCGCGCAGAACTGGAACCAGCTGCTCTTCCTGGTGGTGATCGGCCTGATCCTGTTTCTCCTGCCGCGCATGGAGAATGTGAGCCCGCAGACGCTCACCGGCTATATTATTGCGACGCTCTACCTGATGGGACCGCTCGCGGGGCTGCTCGGGAGCCTGTCGGTGTTCAGCCGGGCCAATGTCTCGTTGCGGAAAGTCGAGGAACTCGGTCTCACCCTAGCGGCCCACTCCGACGATCGGGCCGCCCCGGCCGTGCCGACGGAGACCTTCAAGTCGCTGGAACTCGTGGGCGTGACGCATCACTATTACCGTGAGCGCGAGGACGATCATTTCGTGCTGGGCCCCATCAACCTGACTTTCCGGCCCGGCGAACTGGTCTTTTTGGTCGGAGGCAATGGCAGCGGAAAATCCTCGCTGGCGAAAGTCATTGCGGGGTTGTACCCGCCGGCCGGCGGCGAAATCCGGCTCAATGGCCGGTTGGTCGACGATCAAAACCGAGACGACTACCGGCAGTCCTTCTCCACGGTCTTCTCGGACTATTTTCTCTTCGACCGCATCACCGGCGCGGCCCTCACGGGGAGCGACGAGCGCGCCCGCGACTACCTTGGGCGGCTCCACCTGAATCACAAAGTCTCGATCAAGGACGGGGTGTTCTCCACGACGCAGCTTTCGCAGGGGCAGCGCAAGCGCCTTGCCCTGCTCTGCGCCTACCTGGAGGACCGGCCTTTCTACCTGTTCGACGAATGGGCCTCAGACCAGGATCCGCTGTTCAAGGATGTGTTCTACACGCAACTGCTCCCCGAACTGAAGGCACGCAACAAGGCGGTGCTCGTGATCACGCATGACGATCGCTATTTTTCCGGGGCCGACCGGGTGATCCGGCTCGACTACGGCAGGATCACGGGCGAGGGCACGGCGGCGGCGACGCCCTTTCCGACAGACGTCGGAGTAGGCGTTCACCCCACCAACCGCTGAGGTTTCCCACTGACCAATCCCATCCTATGGGACCCATTATGAATAAAGATATCGTGGCGTTGAACGGATCGTTGGTGACAACGCGTACACTCCGCCGACTTGGCGGGCTGCTATCGGCTGCGGCGGTGCTGACCTTGGCAATCGCACCGGCGGCGCACGCCGACGTCTACCTCTTCGGCACGCTGATCGGAAACGCGATCGCGCTCGATCATATCGATGGCACGGGCAACAACGCCCGACTGCTGAATCCCACTGGCGTCGCGGTGGACGCGGCCGGCACGATCTATCTTGCGGACGGCGGGGATCACACGGTGCGCAAGGTCACGGCCACGGGCGTGGTCACTACGCTCGCCGGCGGCTCCGGTCTGGCCGGCAGCGTCGACGGTACCGGGACGGATGCGCGCTTTGTTTATCCGTTCTCCCTTGCGGTCGATGCGACGGGTAATGTCTACGTGACTGACATCGGCAATCATAATATCCGAAAGATTTCTCCGGCCGGAGTCACCTCCACGGTGGCCGGCAGTGTCGGCGCGGCGGGCAGTCTGGATGGCACCGGCACGGCCGCGCGGTTCAGCTTTCCGCAGGGCATTGCTGTGGATGGTTCGGGCACGATCTACGTGGCCGACACCAACAACAGCACTATTCGCAAAATTGCCGCTGGTGGCGTGGTGACGACTTTCGCGGGCGTCGCGACTCAACCCGGCACCGCCGACGGTGTCGGTGCCTCGGCCCTGTTTAATTTCCCCTTCGGTCTCGCCACCGATGCCACCGGCAATGTCTACGTCGCCGACCATGGCAGCAGCACCATTCGTAAAATCTCTCCGGGCGGAACCGTGACCACGCTTGCGGGCAGCGGCGGCCTTTCGGGCAGTGTGGACGGGCAGGGCAATGTCGCGCGCTTCGATCATCCTTCGGCGGTGTCCCTCGACAGCGCCGGCAATGTCTACGTCATCGACACGTCCAACCAAACTGTGCGCAAGATCACCCCGGGCGGCAGTGTCACCACGCTCGCGGGCACCGCCGGTTCAGTCGGAAAAACCGACGGCACAGGCGCAGCAGCGAAGTTTTTCTATCCGTCCGGCATCACGGTTACTGCAGGCGGCACCGTCTATGTCGCCGACACCGGGAATCACACAATCCGGGCGGTGTCAGCGGTCGGGGCGGTGAGCACCCTGGCGGGCGCGACCGGGCTCGCGGGTATCGCCGATGGTTTCGGGGGTGAAGCACTCTTCTCCTATCCCGCCGGTGTCGCCATCGACGGCGCGGGCACGCTGTTCATTGCCGATCACAACAACCACACGATCCGCAAAATGAGCACCGCCGGCCAGGTGACGACAGTCGCAGGCGCGGCCGGCATCCCGGGCAGTTCCGATGGCGTGGGCGGAGCGGCGCGGTTTAACGGACCCACCGGGGTGGCCGTCGATGGCAACGGCAATATCTACGTGGCCGACGCGGGGAACACTTCGATTCGCAAGATCACTTCCAATGGGACGGTGTCCACCTTCGCGGGCCTTTCGGGCATCGCCGGAAGCACCGACGGCGTGGGCATCGGTGCGCGATTCAACGCGCCGCAGGGCCTCGCGGTTGACAGCGCAGGGAACGTCTACGTTGCGGACACTAACAACAGTACGATTCGCAAGATCACACCGGCGGGAACGGTCACGACGCTCGCCGGGGTCGCGGGGCAGACCGGCGGCGTCGATGGCCCCGGTGGCGTGGCGCGTTTCAACGGTCCGTATGCGGTTGCCGTCGACGGCGCGGGCACCGTTTACGTGGCCGACTTTTTCAATGCGACGATCCGCAAGATCACCGCCGCGGGCACGGTGTCGACCCTCGCCGGCTTCTCCGGCCAGGCGGGATTCGCCGATGGCGTGGGCGCGGCTGCGCGCTTCAATCAGCCCTACGGGGTCGCGGTCGATGGCGCCGGCAGCGTGTTTGTCGCCGACACCTACAATCGCGCCGTGCGCAAGATCACGGCGGGCGGCACGGTCACGACGCTCGGCGGCACCAACTCGCGTTTCTACTATCCGCAGGGCATCGCGACGGACGTGGCTGGCAACCTCTATGTGGTCGACGGTGACAACCAGGCGATCACCAAGGCCGTGTTCATTGCCTCGCCGCCCTCGGGCACGGCGATCGCCAGCCCCACCGTCACGGCGGGCCTGAGCGCGAGTTTCACCATCGGTACGGCTGCCGCGCAGACGACCTACCAATGGCAGGTCTCCACCGACGCCGGTGTCACCTGGGCTTCGCGAATGTCGCGGGCACGGGCATCAGCGGCATCGCCACGCTCACCGTGACCGATCCCGGCACCGGTGGCGGGCCCACGGGCACGGCGCGGCTCATCAATGTCTCGGTCCGCACGTTTGTCGGCACCGGCACCAGCACGGTGGCCGTCGGATTTGGACTCAGCGGCACCGGTTCAAAGCAGGTGCTCGTGCGCGGAGTGGGCCCCACGCTCACGGCGTTTGGGGTCACCGGCGTGCTCGTGAACCCGGAACTAGGCCTCTATAACAGCAACAGCGTCTTGCTGAGTGCCAACGCGGGGTGGGGCGGCAGCGCCACGCTGTCGAACGCGTTTTCCTCGGTCGGGGCCTTTGCCCTGCCCACAACCTCCGCTGACACCGCCCTCTTTCAATCGCTCAGTGCGGGCACGACTTACAGTGCGCTGATCAGCGGTGCCAACGGCACCACGGGCATCGCCCTGGCCGAGGTCTACGATGCCAATGCGGGCACCCCGGGCACCCGGCTGACCAACGTTTCCGCCCGGGCGTTTTCCGGCACGGCGGCGAGCGCGCTCACCGCCGGCTTTGTCATTGGTGGCACAGGCACTGATACGCTGCTCATCCGGGGCGTGGGTCCGGCGCTCACGCAGTTCGGGGTGGATGGTGCGCTCGCCGCGCCGCAACTCACGCTGTTCAACGCCGCGGGTGTCCAGATCGGCACCAATGCCGGCTGGGGCGGCGGAGCGGTGCTCGCGGCGGCCTTCGCCAAGGTTGGTGCTTTTGGTCTTCCGACCACCTCGGCCGACTCGGCGCTGCTGGTGACGCTGCCTCCCGGTCTCTACACCGTGCAGGTCAGCGGGGTTAATAGCACGACGGGCATCGCGCTCGTCGAAGTCTACGAAATGCGTTGATCGGGCGAGACCACGCAGTCGCCTTTCTCCAGGCCCGGTGCCGCAAGGCACCGGGCCTCTTTGTTTGTCATGTCCCGGCCCTGAACTAAAAAGCTCCACCCCTCGGTGGAGCTGCGGTGGCCTGGCGGCGTATTTCGCGATTCCCTACAGCGTCGATTGTCCGACGGGAGCGGAGACGGCGGCCCCGGTGCGGTTGGAGGGGAAGGGCGGAGGATTGGCGGGTTCGGAGAGCGCCGGAGCGAAATGACCGAGTTGGAGCCACGCAATGAGGCACTTGGCCATATGGAGCAGGCCGTCCAGATTTCCGGGTTTCACGAGATAGGAGTTGGCCCCGAGGTCGTAGGCCCGCTCGATATCCTGGGCCCGGCTCGATGCACTGAGGATGTACACCCGCAAACGCCGCAGACCCGGTTGCTGTCGCACCCATTCCAGCACTTCGAAGCCATTTTTCCGGGGCATGTTCAGGTCCAATAACATCGTGGTCGGCAGGGGAAATCGCTTCCGATCCTGGTAGAGGCCGTCGCCACGCAGGTAGGCGATGGCCTCCTCGCCGTCACGGGCGAACTGCAGTGGTTGTACAAAGCCGGCCCGGCCGAAAATCGTGCGCATGAGCAGGGCGTCATTCGCACTGTCATCCACGAGCAGGACGATGGGATCATCGATTTTCATGGTGTTATTTTCTGGGCGGTGGTTCAGGGGCCGCGGCGGGCGCCTTGGCCAGGTCGATCCAGAATTTGCTACCGGTGCCGGGGGCCGACTCGAGGCCGACTCGGCCGCCCATGCGCTCCACCCCTTTTTGTACGATGGCCAACCCGATGCCAGTGCCCACGTAGGCGGTGGTGTGGAGACGTTGGAAAACTTGGAATATGCGTTCCTGAAATTCTGACGGGACGCCGATCCCATTGTCCTCGACCCAGATTCGCACCACCCCGCCGGGGCGGTCCTCCGCCCAGAGGCGGACCCGGGGCGGACCGGCGGCAACGAATTTGATGGCGTTGCTGATCAGGTTGACGAGCACCTGCCGCAGCGTGGCCGCATGGGCCAGGACGGCCGGCCACGGCGGGAGATTTTCGATCTGCGCGCGGCTCTCGACAATCTCCGATTCGCAGCCGGTGAGAGCGCTCCGCACGACGGCATCCAAGGCGACCGCGACAAGCTCAAGCTTTTGCTGGCTGATGTGGCTGAACGCCAGCAGGTCGGCCAGCAGGTGATCCATCGTCTGGGCCGCCGTATTGATGAAATTGGCGTAGCTCTGACCCTGTTCGTCCAGCCGGTCCGCATGGTCTTGCACGAGCAGCTGTGAGAATCCCTGCATGGCGCGCAGCGGCGCGCGCAGGTCGTGGGCGATAGAGTAAACAAAGGTTTCCAACTGGGTGTTGCTCAGCCTGAGCTCGGCGGTGCGGAGCCCCACGAGGCACTCCAGCTCAGCGGTGCGCCGGGAGCGGATGTCCTTCGCGTCGATCAGGGCGGCCTCGGTTCGCCGCCTCGCGGAGATATCGCGGATGTTGCACTGGATGACCTGGGCATCGCCCTCTTGGTAGAGATTGCTGACGAACTCCACTTCGACCCGCCGCCCGTCCTTGGTCTGCAGCGGCAGATCCTCATAGCGAATGTATCCGGTTTCCTGCAGCTCCTCGAAGGCGGACTGGCTTGAGACCTCGTCCTTAAGTAGTCCTATTTCGAAAAGTTCCTTCCCGATGAAATCTTCGTAGTTGTAACCGAGGAATTCCATCATGAACGGGTTTACGTCGATGATTTTCCGCGTGGCGGGGTCGACCATGATGATCCCGTCGCGGGCGGCCTCGAAGAGA
>JAPLTR010000992.1 GCA_026398065.1 Verrucomicrobiota bacterium
ACCTCGAGCACATAGTTGTGGCCGTGCCAGTGGGGGTTGGTGCACAGGCCGTACTGCTTCGTGTTCCACGCCTGGCCCTTCGTCGGGTTGAAGAGGCGGTGCGCCGAGTTGAAGTGCACCTGCCGGGTGATGAACACCGTGCCCGTCAGGACGCGCGGCACCTTCGCCCGCGGGGAGCGGGTGGAGCGTTTCGGTCGGGCGGCCTGCGAAGACATGGAGGGTCAGAAGTACCACAAATCGTCGCTCCGTCAACCGCCGCGGTCATTACGGAGGGCCCGCCTTTCCGGTTGAACCGCCCGCCGCTCCCGCGCTGACTCTTCCCCTTCCGTCCCAGCCTCCTGCGCACCCCATGCCCATCCGCAAAGCCCTCATCACCGCCGCCAACCCGCGTCAGCGCACCCTCCCACTCCAGACCCTCATGGACCAGCGCGGCGAATCGAAGTCCGCCCTCCAGATCGTGCTCGAGGAGGCGGCCGGCGCCGGCATCGAGGAGTTCTGCGTCATCGTCTGCCCGGGCGACGAGACCGCCTATGCCGAGGCCTGCGGCGCCCTGCGCTCCCGCGTGCGCTTCATCGCCCAGTCCGCCGCGCGCGGTTACGGCCACGCCATCCTCTGCGGCCGCGACTTTGTGGGCGACCAGCCCTTTCTCCACCTCGTCGGCGACCACCTGCACGTCGCCCACGGCGCCACGAGTTGCGCGCGCCAGTTGATCGGCATCGCGGAATCGGAAAACGCCTCCGTCTCCGCCGTGCAGCCCACGCGCGAGAGTCAGCTCACCTCCTACGGTGCGGTCGGGGGCCGGCTGATCGGCGGCGATCGCCCAGTCTATCAGATCGACACCGTCCTCGAAAAACCCACCCCCACCGTCGCCGAGCAGCAGCTCATCGTGCCCGGCCTGCGCGCCGGTTTCTACCTGTGCTTCTTCGGGCTGCACGTCCTCGGGCCCGATCTCTTCGCCATCCTCGACGAGCAGCACGCCGCCGCCCCCGACAAGCCCCTCGGGCTGTCGCCCGCGCTCCATACGCTCGCCGCGCGCCGCCGCTACCTGGCGTTCTCGATCGCCGGCCGCCGCTACGACATCGGCGCGCCCTACGGCCTCCTCCTCGCGCAGCTCGCGCTCTCCCTCTCCGGCCGCGACCGCGACCGCGTCCTCACGCAGCTCGTCGAACTCCTCGCCGTCCGCGCCGACTGACCATGAGCCTGCGCGTCACCAACCTCATCGCGTCAGCCGATCCCGCGACGCGCGACCAAGCCATCGACCAGTGGTGCGCCGGCCGCTCCATCGCCGAGCTCCTCGCCGACTGCGCGGAACTCGACACCTACCGCCGGCAGGAGACCAATCTCTACCAACGCGTCCGCGCGCTGTTCTTCCTCACCGCGATCCATCGCTACCACCTGCCCGCGCGTCCCGATCTCCCGCGCCTCGGCCGCGTGCCCTACGATGGTTTCCGCCATCTCCTGGAACGTCGCTTCGAGGAGGCCATCACCGTTTTCCTCTCCGCCCAGGCGTCCGCCGGCCCGAGCGAAACCCTCTCCAGCGCCCTCGCCGCCGCGCACCACGCGCTCGCGTTTCAGACCCTCGCCGACCAGGTCCGCCGCACCGTGCGCTCCACGCGCGGCAATGCCTGGATGTTCCGCCTCGGCCATCCGCTCGACCAGCCGCTCCGGGTCCGCCCCGAGCTCCTCGCCCGCGAAACCTCCGCGACGCCCTACCCGCTCCTGCGCGAGCTCACGCCCGTCCGCATGGACCTCACCCATTGCGGGTGGAGCGACATCTTTTTCCTCGGCATGGATTTCCCCGAGGGCGCCCGCGTCCTCAACATCTCCGTCGACCTCGGCGTCCACGGCCGCGACGCGGCTCCGCGCCCGCCAGTCGAGGCGTATTTCCGCGTCATCGACGAGCCCGTCATCCGCCTTGCCAGCGTCGACCTCGAGGCCACCGCCTGCCTGACCACGCTCGACGAGGTCTTCGATTTCGGCCGCGACTACCTCGGTCTCCTCAAGGCCGCCGTCATCGCCGCCGGTCTCGTCCCGCCCGGCATCGAACGCTCCGGCGCCAGCCTCGCGGAACTGCTCGCGACGATCTTCGGCCCCGGCCGCGGCTTCGAGCTCGTCAGCAGCGTCAACCGCATCCCGAAGGGCTCGCGCCTCGCCGTCTCCACCAATCTCCTCGGCGCCCTCATCGGCGTCTGCATGCGCGCCACCGGCCAGATCCGTGCCCTCTCCGGCCCGAGCGACGAGACCGAGCGCCGCATCGTCGCCGCCCGCGCCATCCTCGGCGAGTGGATCGGCGGCTCCGGCGGCGGCTGGCAGGACTCCGGCGGCCTCTGGCCCGGCATCAAGCTCATCGAGGGCGCCGCCTCCCAGCCCGGCGATCCCGAATACGGCATCAGCCGCGGCTGCCTCCACCCGCGCCACACCCTCCTCGGCCGCGACCGCATCCCGGCCGCCGCGCGCCAAAAGCTTCAGGACTCCTTGGTTCTCGTCCACGGCGGCATGGCGCAGAACGTCGGCCCCATCCTCGAGATGGCCACCGAGAAATACCTCCTCCGCAGCGAACCCGAGCTCTCCGCCCGCCGCCGCGCCGTCGCCACCCTCGACGACATCCTCGCGCTCCTCTCCGCCGGCGACATCCGCGGCCTCGGTCGCCGGCTCACCGAAAATTTCTTCGGCCCGCTTCAGACGATGATCCCCTGGGTGAGCAACCGCTACACCGAGCAGCTCATCTCCCGCACGCGCGACGCCTTCGGCGACGACTTCTGGGGCTTCTGGATGCTCGGCGGCATGTCCGGCGGCGGCATGGGTTTCATCTTCGCCCCGCACCGCCGCACCGAGGCCCAGGCCCGCCTCGCCGAGATCATGCTCGCCACGAAACGCGAGCTGCAGTCGTCGCTGCCCTTCGCGATGGACCCGGTCGTCTACGATTTCGCGATCAACGAGCATGGCTCCGTCGCCGCGCTCCTCACGGGCGCCGGGGCGCTGCTGCCCGTTGAGTTCTACCAACTCACCGTCCCGGCCCTCCTCCGTCGCGATGCCCGCGACCTCACGCCCCGCGAGCGCGACGACGTCGCCCAGTTCACCCGGACCGCGCGCACGACCCCCGCCTTCACGGCTGCGCTCCCGACGCTCCTCGACCGCCTGCTGCCCAGCTCCGGTGACACTTCCCGCAGCAGCCAGCGCCTCGACGAACTTCTTGCCGAAAACGGCTTCGACCGCGCGCAGCACGAGCAGATCCGCGCCGATCTCCGCGCCGGCCGCATCGGCCTCGCGATGAACCGCCTCGCGCCCTCGACGAAAATCGAGGACGTCCCCGCCAGCGAACTCTTCCAACTCGCCACCGCCTCCGCCGCGCTCCGCACCGCCGGCGAAACCGCCCTCCGCCGCGGCGAGTGCGCCGTCGTCAGTTACGCCGCCGGCGTCGGCTCGCGCTGGACCCAGGGCGCCGGCGTCGTGAAGGCCCTGCACCCCTTCGCCAAATTCGCCGGCCAGCACCGCAGCTTCGCCGACGTCCACCTCGCGAAGTCCCGCCACACCGGCAAGCTCCACGGCGCCGAGGTGCCCCACGTCTTCACCACGAGCCACCTCACGCACGCGCCCATCGAGCAGCACCTCCGCACCCATTACGCCTCGGCCTTCGGTCGCAACGTCCATCTCTCCGCCGGCCGCTCCATCGGCCTGCGCCTCGTGCCCGCCGTGCGCGACCTCGTGTTTGCCTGGGAGGAAACCGCCCAACAAAAACTCGACGAGCAGAAGGAAAAGATGCGCGAGAGCATCCGCGCCGCCCTGACCAATTGGGCGCGCACCGTCGGCGAGGGGGCCGACTACACCGACAATCTCCCCGCCCAGTGCCTCCACCCCGTCGGCCACTGGTTCGAGATTCCGAATCTCCTGAAAAACGGCACGCTCGCCCGCCTCCTCGCCGCGCGCCCGCAGCTCCGCACGCTCCTCGTCCACAACATCGATACCCTCGGCGCCACGCTCGATCCCGCCCTCGTCGGCTGGTTCCAGTCCACGGGCGCCACGCTCGGCTGGGAAGTGATCCCGCGCCGCGTCGAGGACCACGGTGGCGGCCTCGCCCGCGTCGACGGCCGCGTCCGGCTCGTCGAGGGCCTCGCCCTCCCGCGCGAGTCCGACGAGTTCAACCTCACCTACTACAACACCAACTCTTGCTGGATCGATATCGACCGCCTGCTCGCCCTCTTCGGGCTCACGCGCGCCGAACTCGCCGACGCCGACCGCACCGCCGCCGCCGTTCGCGCGATGGCCGCGCGCGTCCCCACCTACGTCACACTGAAGGACGTGAAGAAACGCTGGGGCCACGGCCAGGAGGACGTGTATCCGGTCGCCCAGTTCGAAAAACTCTGGGGCGACATGACCGGCCTCGCCGAGTGTTCCAACGTCTTCGCCGCCGTCCCCCGCCAGCGCGGCCAGCAGCTCAAGGATCAGGCCCAGCTCGACAGCTGGGCCCGCGACGGCTCCGCGGCGGGGATCGAGGCGCTGTGCAGTTGGTAACAGCAGCCCGCACGTTTTAGTTTGGCGCGGTCGTGCATCGGCGCTTCATCAGGTGCACTCGATATGCCCATGCGTTTCCGCATCCTCGGTTCCGGCAGCTCGGGCAACGCGGCGTTGCTCGTGACCGAAGGCGCGCGCGTGCTCGTCGACGCGGGGTTTTCCGCGCGCCGGCTCTCCGCCCTCCTCGCCGACGCCGGTGAAACCCTCGAGCGCATCGACGCCATCTTTCTCACGCACGAGCACGGCGACCACGCCGCCGCCATCGACGGCCTGAAAAAGCACCCCCACATCCAGGTCTTCGCCAATCCCCCGACGTGCCGCGCCGTGCAGTCCAAACTCGACGCCGCGCACCGTCCCGCCTGGCAGCTCTTCGAGACCGGCTCGCGCTTCCGGTTCCGCGACCTCGAAGTCGACACCTTTGCCGTGCCGCATGACGCGCAGGAACCCGTCGGTTTTCGTTTCACCACCGGCCACCTCGACGACCTGTTTTCCCCGCGCCGTTCCCTCGCCTACGTGACCGACCTCGGCCACGCTCCGCAAAACGTCCGCGAGCAGCTCCGCGAGTGCGACGCCATCGTCGTCGAGTCCAACCACTGCCCTGATCTCCTCCAGGCCGACACCAAGCGCCCCTGGTCGCTCAAGCAGCGCATCTCCGGCCGCCACGGCCACCTCTCCAACGAGGCCGCGCGCGAACTCCTCGCGGCCATCGCGAGCCCACGCTGGCGCCGCGTCTTCCTCACCCACCTCTCGCGCGACTGCAATTCCCCCGCCGCCGTCGAACGCGCCCTCGCGGGCGTCCGTGCCACGCTCACCGCGTGCGAATTCGCCATCGTCGCCCCCGGCGAGGGCACGCCGTTCTACGAGCTGTAGGGCGGAGCAGCCGATTCCAGCGCGATATGAACTGTGGGAGGGGCTTTACGCCCCGACTCCTCAGCGACCGCCATCCGTCGGGGCGTAAAGCCCCTCCCACAGCTCTGCCTCAGTGCGCCCGCGCCACCTTCCGCAGGTTCGTGTGCTTCGCCATGCTGAACATCAAAATCGCGCCCACCACCGCCCACGGCACCATGAAATAGAAGAAATACTGGTAGCCGGTCTTGTCGAGGAGCCGCCCGAGGATCTGCATCGCGACGCCCGCACCGATGTACTGGAACGAGTTGATGCACCCCGAGGCAAACGCCGCCGCCTTGCGCCCGCCGATGTCCATCGCCGCCGCCGGCCCCAGCAGCGAATGCGTCGAGTTGGCGGTGAACGCCACCGTCACAAACGCGATCGCGATCGGCACCGCCCCGGAAACCCGCGACGCCACCAAAATCGTGATCACCTCGAGGCAGTAGATGCCCGCCGCCACGGGCGCGCGCCGGCCGTTGAAGAGATGGTCGGAGACCAGGCCCGAGATGAACGAGCCCGCCGACGCCACGAACGGGATCAGAAATCCCACGACGAGGAACAGTGGCGAGTCCAGGTCGATCTTGTGCACGTCCTGCATGTAGCGGGGGAACCACTGGTCCACCGTCTGCCGCACCGCGCCCGTGCAGGCGTAGGCGCTCGCCATGATCCAGACGAACTTGTTCGAGACGATGGTCACGAACACCTCGCGCATGTCGGCCTTCACCTTGTCGTCGTGGTCAGCCTCGCCCTTGTACACCTCGTGGAAACCCGCCTCCTCCGGCGTGTCCTTGGCCCAGATCGCGAGGGCCACGGCGACCAGCGCCGCGATACCCGCCGGCACGAAGAACAGCATGCGCCAGTGCTGCGGCGGGATCTGCCACAGTCCGAGAAACACGAAGCCCGCCAGCAGCGCCGGCCCGAGCTGGTTGATCGCCACCCGCCCGAGGTTGATCATGAAGCCGAACACCCCCGCAAACGTCCCGCGCTCCGTCGAACTGAACCACGACGCGTTGATCTTGATGAAGCCCGGCGCGCCAAACGACTGCGAGTACCCGTCGATGCCGCGCAGGACCACGAAGAGCCACAGCAGCCCCCAGAACGAGGCCGCCCCGAACAGGAGGTTGCACACCACCGTGCCCGCCGCGCCGATCAGCAGCGCCTTCTTGCCGCCGAGCCGGTCGGTGATCAGCCCGTTGACGACCTGCCCGATCGCGTACGCGTAGAAGAACGCCGCGAGGATGTCGCCCATGTTCTCCTTCGAAAAGTGGAACTCATCCGACATCGCCTTGTTGGCGATGGAGATGTTGTAGCGGCACATGTAGAAGCTCGTGTAGAGCAGCCCCACGACGCCCCAGTTGAGCCCGCGCCGCGCCCCGTATCCCGGCGGGAGCACCAAACGTTTTTTTGCACTTTTGCCTGTTTCACCGGCGGCGGACGACGAACTCATGTGGTTCGGGTTGTAACCCAATTGTCACATGCTGCACGGAAATTCCTTTCCGTGCCTCGCCGCCGGCGCCGGACTCAGGTCTTCGCCGGCGCGGGCTTGGTCTCGTGCTCCGCGATGTACTTCCGCGTCGCCGAGGGCAGCTCGTGCCAGATGCGCCACGCGATCGTGCCGCCCACGAGGGCAAAGGGCATCAGGAAGATCGGCCACCACCGCCAGTCGAGGCCTGACAGGTAGCCCACCGCCACCGACTGCACGCTGCTGCCGAGGTAAACGCAGCCGTCCACGATGCCCGAGCAGGTCGCCGTGGCCTTGCGTCCGCCGAAGTCGGCTGCCGCCGTGCCCGACATCAGCGAGTGCACGCCCGTCACCGCCGCCACGATCAGCAGCGCCGCAATGCCAACGACGAGCGGCTGGGTCTTGATCGCCATCGCCATCACCGCCGCCATCATCAGCATGAACGCGCTGAAGATCGCCGCAGGCGGCCCGCGCCGCGATTGGAAAAACTTGTCCGAGATCAGCCCGCCGGCAAAGCCGCCCACGATGCCGAAGAGGCACAACAGCAGGCCCCAGTTGTTGATGATCGCCTCCGCGCCCGGCTGCGGCACCTGTTTCGCAAACACGGTGTACCACTGCATGATGCCGTTGCGCAGCACGCCCGAGGTCAGCTCCACACCCGCGAGCATCAGCATGATCGGGCTGAGAAAAACCTTCTTCAGCAGGTCGAGGGTCGAGTATTCCTCGTGCATGTGGCCCGACGAGGCGTCGTGCGTGTCGAGGTACGGAAAGCCCGCGTCCTCCGGCGTCTCCTTGATCAGCCAGGAGTCGAGCGCCACCCAGACCAGCAAAATCGCCGCCGGGATGAAAAACACCGCCCAGGTCGCGTCCGTCGTCGAGCCCGGGATCGCAAACACGCTCTGCACGAGCCCGTGCAGCCAGGTGACCTCGCCCGTCGGGTTGGCCTTGGTGAGCTTCACGATCTCGGGCCCCCAGTCGAAGGCGAAGTACACCCCGAACGAGATCAGCGTCCCGAAAATCGCGCCAAACACCCCGCGCTCCCGCACGTGAAACCAGTTGGCCTTCACCTTGATGATCGAGACCGCCCCGTAGCTCTGGAAGTACATGTTGAGCGAGTACACCACCACGAAGGGCCAGAACAGCGGGATCGCCGTCTTCCCGGTCAGCACCAGCCAGGTGACCACCCCGAGGACGATGTTGGCCAGCGAGGCCCCGAGCGCCGCGATGATGATGCCCTTCTTGCCCCCGATCTTGTCCACCAG
>JAPLTR010000329.1 GCA_026398065.1 Verrucomicrobiota bacterium
TGTCGTGCTCGGCAAGGATGCTGGTCAGGCTCTTCAGCACGCCGGGTTCGTCGGCAACGCGCAGGCGCAGGTAGTAGCAGGACTCGATGCGGGAGATCGGCAGCAGCGGCAGTTCCTGCATCGCCTCGGGCTGGAAGGCCAGCGCCGGAACCTGATGGCGCGCGTCGGCGCCGAGGCCGCGGGCGACGTCCACGAGGTCGGCGACGATGGCACTGGCGGTCGGATCACCGCCGGCACCGCGACCGTAGAAGCCGACCTGCCCCAGGGCATTGCCCTGCACCACCACCGAGTTCAGTACGCCATCGACCTTGGCGAGCAGGTGATCGTCCGGGATCAGGGTCGGATTCACGCGCAGCTCGACGCCCTCGGCGCCACGCTTGGCGATGCCCAGCAGCTTGATGCGATAGCCCAGCGTCTGCGCGATCTGGATGTCCTGCGCGGTGATCTTCGTGATGCCCTCACAGGCTACCGCCGGGAACGACAGCGGAATACCGAAGGCGATGCTGGCGAGGATGGTGAGCTTGTGCGCGGCATCGACCCCTTCGACATCGAAGGTCGGATCGGCTTCGGCGTAGCCCAGCTTCTGGGCATCGGCGAGCGCGTCATCGAAGCTCTGCCCCTTCACCGTCATCTGGGTGAGGATGTAGTTGCAGGTGCCATTGATGATGCCGGCCAGGCCGGAGATGCGGTTACCGGCCAGCCCCTCGCGGATCGCCTTGATGATCGGAATGCCGCCGGCGACGGACGCCTCAAAGAAGAAGTGGCCGCCGGACTGGCGCGCGGCCGCGAAGATCTCCGCGCCGTGCTCGCAGATGAGGGCCTTGTTGGCGGAGACGACGATCTTGCCGTGCTTGAGCGCGGCGAGCGTGACCTTGCGCGCGAGCGTGGTGCCGCCCATCAGCTCGCACACGACGTGAATCGTCGGGTCGTTGGCGATGGCGAGCGGGTCGTCGGTGAGCTTCGCCGCCGGGACCTTGACGTCGCGCGCCTTCTTGAGGTCGCGGACGGCGGCGCGCGCGAGGTTGAGCTTCACGCCGAGGCGCGACTCAAGCTCGGCGAGGTTCGCCGAGAGATGTTTCCACACGCCCTGCCCGACGGTGCCGAAGCCGCAGAGGCCGATGTTGATCGTGATGGGTTCGCTCATGATTTGGGTGCGTCGGCCTTCTTCGAGCCGACCTTGCTTTCGGTGCCCGCACGGATGCGCAGGATATTCGCGCGATGGCGGTAGATGACAAAGGTCGCGACCATCGCCGCGATGGAGATGACCGGAGACGGCTGCTTAAACGCAAACGCCGCAAACGGCAGCGAGGCCGCGGCCAGCATCGACGAGAGCGAGACATAACGGGAGATCGCCAGCGTCGTGAGAAAAATGCCGAGGGCGATCGCCGCGCCCAGCGGGAACAGCACGATAAACGCGCCTGCGCCCGTCGCGACGCTCTTGCCACCCTTGAACTTGGTGAAACAGGAAAAGCTGTGGCCGAGGATGGCGGTGACGAGGCCGACGATTTCGAGGATCAGGAGATCGGGATTCTGCAGATATTCGGGCCGCACTGCGTAAGACTTATACGTCAACCCCCATGCCAGAGGCATGGCCACAGCCAGCGCACCTTTCAAAACATCGAGCAGGAGCACGACATTCCCCGGTCCGTGCCCGAGCACCCGGCGGACATTGGTCGCGCCGGGGTTCTTGCTGCCGACCTCGAAGATGTTCACGCCCTTCGCCTTCGCGACGAGGTACCCGAAGGGCAGCGAGCCCAGCAGGTACCCCACAACGGCGACGATGAGGAGCGGGACGATCATGCGCGCAGATCCGGGTGCAGTTTACAACTGCACGAACTTCGCCTGCTTGATCGCGGCGTGGCCCTTGATGACCTTGCGGGCGGCCTCGCTCGGCTCGGTGTCGACACGCACCACCATGTAGGCTGTGCCGCCGGGCGTGAGGCGCGAGAGGGACATGTCGGCGATGTTGACCTTGTCGTTGCCGAGGATGGTGCCGATCGTGCCGACCATGCCGGGCTGGTCGAGATTCTCGAGGACGAGCAGCTTGCCCTCGGCGGCGACCTCGACCTCGCGGCCGTTGATCGAGACGATGCGCGGCTGGTTGCTCTTGCCGATGAAGGTGCCCGAGGCGGAGAACGTCGTGCCGTCGGCCGCGGTGGCCTCGACCTTGATGAGGTCGGAGTAGCCGGAGTCGTCCGTCGACTTGATGACCTCGGCGCTGACGCCGAGACGCTCAAGCGCCGAAGGGGCGTTCACGAAATTGACCGAGTCGCCGCTGATGCGGCGGAGGAAGCCGCGCTGGATGGAGCGCGTGACGGCATTGACGTCGAGGGCGGCGATCTTGCCCCAATAGGTGATGCGGAGGGTCGCGATCTGCGGGGTCGCGATCTGCTGGACCAGCGTGCCGAGCTTCGCGCCGAGGTCGATGGACGGCCCGAGGACCTTGACGGCGTTGGCGTCCATCGAGGGCACGTTGACGGCGTTGCGGATCACGCCGCCGTTGAGGACGTCGGCGATCTGCTCGGCGATCTCGATGCCAACCGACTCCTGCGCCTCAGCGGTCGAGGCCGCGATATGGGGCGTGAGGACGACATTGGGCAGCGTGCGGAGCTCGCTGTCCTTCGCGAGGGGCTCCTCGACGAAGACGTCGAGGCCGGCGGCGGCGACGTGGCCGCTCTTGAGGGCGGCGATGAGGTCGGCCTCATTGATAATACCGCCGCGGGCGCAGTTGAAGAGGCGGACACCCTTCTTGCACTTCGCGATGGCGGCCGCGTCGATCATGTTGTTCGTCTCATCGGTCAGCGGCATGTGGACCGTGATGTAGTCCGAACCCTTGAGCAGCGCATCGAGCGTGACGGCCTCGACCTGCATGGCGGCGGCGCGGCTGGCCGAGAGATAGGGATCGTAGGCGAGCACGTGCATGCCGAAGGCCTGGGCGCGCTTGGCGACCTCGCTGCCGATGCGGCCGAGACCGACGATGCCGATC
Organism: Verrucomicrobiota bacterium; assembly: GCA_026398065.1. Lineage (GTDB taxonomy): Bacteria > Verrucomicrobiota > Verrucomicrobiia > Opitutales > Opitutaceae > GAS368. The sequence continues at coordinate 2,987 of JAPLTR010000329.1, forward strand.
TTCTTTTTAAAGAGTTCGATGCCGCTGAGGGTCTTGCGATCCCAGTTGCCGGCCTTCATCGAGGCGGCGGCCTGCGCGATGGGACGGGCGCCACAGAGGATGTGGGTGAAGGTGAGTTCGGCGGTGGAGATGGTGTTGCCGCCGGGGGTGTTCATGACGACGACGCCACGCTCGGTGGCGGCATCGACATCGACGTTGTCCACGCCGACACCGGCGCGACCGACGACCTTGAGGAGGGGCGCGGCGGCGAAGACCGCGGCCGTGATCTTCGTCTCGGAGCGCACGGCGATGGCGTGCACGTCCTTGACGAGCTCAAGGATCTTCTCGGGAGAAGAGCCGTAGGCCTCAATGACTTCGATGCCCGGCTGCTGACGCAGGTAGGCGACTCCTTTGGGTGAGATCTTGTCGGCGACGAGGACTTTCATGATCACGCGCCCCATTTCATCTCACTCTGGGCCGCTGCCCTCCAAACCGGCGCGGCACCTGCTTTGCTGCTTCGACGCCAATCCCAGGCCGGACCGGGGTATTTTCGCAAATACCTACCGTCCGGAGGTTTTCGCGTCACAACGCCAAAACCTCCCGACGCCACCTCCCTTCTGATGCCTCCGCTCCCCGCCCCCGCCCTTCGCCCGACCAATCCATCACGCCCCGCCAAACTCGCTCTACTCCCGTTCGCGTCGGCGGCTCTATTATTAATGCTCGCCGGCTGCGGCGAAAAAGCCGCGGCTCCGGCTGCCGCCAGCGGTAGCAAGCGGGGCAACACCGGACCCGTGCCCGTGGTCGTGGACACCGCCAAGCAGAAGGACATGCCGCTCAACCTGCTCGCGATCGGAGCCGTCGAATCGGTCCGCGCCGTCGCGATCAAATCCCTGGTGACCGGCGTGCTGCAAAAGGTGAACTTCCGCGAAGGCCAGGATGTGAAGGCCGGCGAACTCCTTTTCGAGATCGACCCGCGCCCGTTCCAGAACGCCCTCCGGTCGGCCGAGGCCGATCTCCAAAAAATCCGCGTGCAGCTCGAAACCGCCCAGGCGCAGGTGAAGCGCTACCAGGGCCTGGAGGCGGAAGCGATGGTCTCCAAGGAGCAGTTTCGCACGATCCAGGACAGCGCCCGCGTCCTTCAGGCCCAGCTCCTCACCAGCGAGTCCAACCTCGCCAACGCCAAACTCCAGCTCGACTACTGCTCGATCCGTGCGCCGTTCGACGGGCGCACCGGCGGCCTCGGCGCCCACGAGGGCGATCTCGTGCGCGCGAGCGACGCCACCGTTTCGCTGGTGACCGTCACGCAGCTCGCGCCGATCTATGTCACCTTCGCCATCCCCCAGCAGGAGCTCGCCAGTCTCCAGCGTTACAAGGGCGCCGGTTCGATCGGCGTCGCCGCCACCGTCGGCGGGACCGTCCCCTCCAGTGAAACGGGCGAACTGATCTTCATCGACAGCGCCATCGACACGACGACCGGCACGATCAAGGCCAAGGCCAGCTTCAGCAATGCGGGCCACGTGCTCTGGCCGGGGCAGTTCGTGAACCTGAAGATCACCCTCACCACCCTCGCCGACCAGATCGTCGTCCCCACCAAGGCGATCCAGTACGGGCAGGAGGGACAGCAGGTGTTCGTCGTAAGCGCCGACAAGAAGGCGGAACTCCGCCGCGTCACCGTCGGCAACAACGTCGGCCTCGAAACCACCATCGCCAAGGGCCTGAAGGTCGGCGAGACCGTCGTGGTCGATGGACAGATCCGCCTCCGCCCCGGTGCCGAGGTCGACATCAAGCCTCCCGTCGATGACGTCCCAACTGTCCGGGGCTCCGGTAAAAAGAAAGGCGGCGGCGAAAAGTCCAAGGAGGGCGGCGGTGGCACGGGCGGCGAAAAAGCCCCGAAGGCCGAACCAGCCGGACACACCGCCGACCGCTAACCCGGCCCCACCGCCCACCCCGCCATGAATATCCCGGAGCTCTTCATCCGGCGCCCGGTGATGACGACCCTCATCACCGCCGCCCTCACCATCTTCGGCGTGATGGCCTATCGCACCCTGCCGGTGAGCGATCTGCCCAACGTCGATTTTCCCACCATCGTCGTCACCGCGAATCTCCCCGGCGCCAACCCCGAGACGATGGCCTCCTCGGTCGCCACGCCCTTGGAGCAGCAGTTTTCCACCATCGCGGGCATCGACTCGATGACGTCGGTCAGTTCGCTCGGTTCGACGCAGGTCACGATCCAGTTTTCCCTCAGCCGCTCCATCGATGGCGCCGCCCTCGACGTGCAATCGGCCATCGCGTCCGTCCAGCGCCGCCTGCCGCAGGACATGCCCACGCCGCCGTCCTTCCGAAAGGTCAATCCCGCCGACGAGCCCGTGCTCATCCTGTCGATGAACTCGGCCACCCTGCCGCTCTCGGTGGTCGACGAGTACGCGTCCAACATGCTCGCGCAGCGCGTCTCGACGATCAACGGCGTCGCTCAGGTCCAGGTCAACGGCTCCCAGAAATACGCCGTACGCGTCCAGCTCAGCCCGCAGAAGCTCGCCTCCCGCGGCATCGGCATCGACGAGGTCCGCAGCGCCCTCGGCACCGGCAACGTCAACCTGCCCACCGGCACCATCAACGGCTCCCAGCAGTCCCTCACCCTTCAGGCCAACGGCCAGCTCCAGGACGCCAACGCCTACAAGAAGCTCATCGTCGCCTATCGCAACAACTCGCCCGTCCGCCTCGGCGATGTCGCCAACGTGATCGACAGCGTGCAGAATGACCGCATCGCCAGCTGGTTTTACAACGACCGCTCGATCACCCTCTCCGTCCAGAAGCAGCCCGGCGCGAACACCATCGAGGTCGTCGATGGCGTGAAGGCCCTTCTCCCGGCGTTTCGCGAGCAGCTCCCCGCCTCCATCAACCTCGACGTCCTGATCGACCGGTCGCTCGCCATCCGCGAGTCGGTGGAGGATGTGAAGTTCACCCTCGTCCTCGCCATCGCGCTCGTGGTGATGGTGATCTTTCTCTTCCTGCGGTCGCTGTCCGCCACGGTCATTCCCAGCGTGGCGATGCCCATCGCCGTCGTCGGCACGTTTGGCGCGATGTACTTCTTCGGCTTCAGCATCGACAACCTGTCCCTGCTCGCGCTCACGCTCTCCGTCGGCTTCGTCGTCGACGACGCCATCGTGATGCTCGAAAACATCATCCGGCACATCGAGATGGGCGAGTCGGTGATGGAGGCGTCGCTCAACGGCTCGCGCGAGATCGGGTTCACGATCATCTCGATGACCATCTCGCTGGTGGCGGTGTTCATCCCCGTGCTCTTCATGTCCGGCATCCTCGGCCGCCTGCTGCACGAGTTCGCCG
>JAPLTR010000646.1 GCA_026398065.1 Verrucomicrobiota bacterium
AAGTAGAAGCGCGCCGCGGTCGCCAGGGCCAGCACCACCGCCACCACGAACAGCAGCACGAACCAGCGGTCCACCGAGGTGCCGCGGGCGAAGCCCTGGTCGATCATGTGCTTGAAGGCGACCGGGAAGACAAGCGTGGAACTGGAAGAAACCGCCAGCGCGGCCAGCCAGGCCACCAGCATGCCCCGATGCGGGCGGAGGAACGGCAACAGTCCGCGCAGTGACAACAGCTTCTGGCGCGGCGATTCGGTCGGTGTGCTCATTCGCCGGGAGTCTCGATGATCTGCAGGAAGGCCGCGCCGCGACTGAGGTCGCGTACGCGTTGCGCCAAGCCTTCAACCATGGAGGCGGGCAGGCGCAAACGCAAGCGCAGCCCGTGTTCGTCGAAGCTCTCCCCGAGCTTTTCCGCGGAAAACTCGGCCAGCACCGAGTGCATGGCGTTGGCCAGGGCGAATTCGCAGGCCAGCTCGCCGTCCACGCATTCCACCAATTCGCGCCGGACGGCGATGCGCAGGCACTCCGCCGCCGAGCCGCCATAGGCGCGCGCCAGGCCGCCGGCGCCCAGGTTGATGCCGCCATACCAGCGCGTGACCACCACCATCACCTGGTCGAGTCCCTGGCTTTGCTGGCCGGAGGCGGAGGCAATCTCGCTGACGGCGACGTCGAGCTGTTTGATCCGGGCCTGGATGTCCGCAAAAGTGGTGGCGACCTCGGTGCTGAGCTGGACGCCCTGCTGGCTGCGGCTGACCGATTCGTCGATCTTGACGGCGGTCTCCTTGGCGGCGCTGGCGGAGCGTTGCGCGAGCGCGCGGACCTCCTCGGCGACGACGGCGAAGCCCATGCCGTGTTCGCCGGCGCGGGCGGCCTCGACCGCGGCGTTGAGCGCGAGGATGTTGGTCTGAAACGCGATTTCGTCGATGGTCTTGAGAATCTTGGTGATGTCGGTGGAGGCGTTGCGGATGGACTCCATCGCGGCCTGCATGGACTGCATCTGGCCGGCCCCGGTGTCGGCGGCGGTGCGGGCGCCGGCGGCGGTGAGCTTGGCCTGCTGGGAGCTTTCGGCATTGCGCTTCGTCATTGAGGAGAGCTCCTCGAGCGAGGCGGAACTCTCCTCGAGGGAGGCGGCCTGCTCGCTCGCGCCCTCGGCGAGGGACTGGCTGGCGGCGGAGACCTGGCCGGCGGCGGCGGAGGTCTGATCGGCACCGGCCCCGAGGGACTCGGCCAGCAGCCGCAGCGGGCCGGTGATGCTGCGGGCGATGATGGCGGCCAGACCGAAGCCGAGGACGATCGCGGCGACGCCGAGCCAGATCACGGTGGACTGGGTGTGCTGGAGTTCGGCGGTGATGCGGGGGCCGGCCTCGTTTTGCTGGGCCACAAAGGCGTCCTCGATGGACTGCGTCTCGTGGTCGATCCGCGTGCCGAGGCCACCCATCTGCTCGTGGATCGTGGCGGCGGCGGTGGCGCGGCCCGCGAAGACGGCCTTTTGCAGGTCGGCGTGCAGCGCGGCGTGCCGGCCGACCTGGCCCTCGATGGTCTTGATGTTCTGCAGGAGTTCGGGCTCCGTGATCGTGGCCTCGCCGGTCTTGAGGAAACCGAGCAGGGCTCCCTTGTGGGTGGTGTAGCGCTGGACGGATTCGGGCGTGCGGAAAATCACGAGGTCCTTGGCCGCGATCCGCATTTCGAGAAATTCCGCCTGGATCTCGCCCCCGAGCACGCTCTTGCGGGCATCGGCCCGGTACTCGGTGAAATCGACCAGCGCCGTGTGAAGGCTCACGTAGCTCTCGACGGCGAGACCGGCGAGCACCAGGAGGATGCCAGCGAACCCGGCGGCGAGGCGCTGGTTGACGGTCCAGCGCTGCATGCCGGTCTGGGAGTAGCGGTACACCCCGGCCAGGATGAATCCGAGGACCAGGGCGCCGAGCGCGAGCGTGACGTAGCTGAGGCTCGTGGCGTGCTCGGTCGCGGGATGAGCGGCGGCACCCGGGGCGGCGGCATGGGCGGCGACTCCGGCGGCAGCGGGGCCGTGCTCCGCGGCGGGGCCGGCGTGGTCCGCGCTGGCGGCGGTGGCGAGGAGGCGGGCCTGCTCGGGATGTTCGCCGTTAAACTGGACGGTGCCGGTCGCGAGATCGTACACCGCGCCGACGACCTTCAGTTTGCCCGCCTTGACGAGGTCGCGGAGGGTGGAGCTCTGGGAGAGCAGGTCGTCGACCGACTGCCAGACGTTGGCCTCGACGGCCTTGGTGAGGATCTGGGCGCCGGGGACTCCGGGGTTGGCCGCCTTGGTCTTTTCGACCGCGGGGACGATGGGGGCGACAAGCTGGGGGATGCTGCCGTGCACCTCCGCGCCCTCGAGCACCGCCTTGACGGCGCCGCAGGAGGTGTGGCCGAGCACGACGAGCAACGGCGCGCCGAGGTGGCCGGCGCCGTACTCCACCGAGCCGATCTCGTCGGACTTCGCGACATTGCCCGCGACGCGGACGACGAAGAGGTCGCCGACGCCCTGGTCGAAGAGGAGTTCGGGCGCGACCCGCGAGTCGGAGCAGGTGAGGATCGTCGCAAAGGGCGTCTGCCCCTGGGCGACCTCGGTGCGCCGGGCCGCATCCTGATGGGGGCGCGTGGGCGCACCGGCGACAAAGCGCGCCTGGCCGGCCTGGAGAAGCTTGAGGGCTTCGTCGGGCGACGGCGCCGCGAACGACGCGACGGCCGAGACCACGCCAAGGAATAGAACGGCGACAAGGCGGGGCAGGACGGAAGTGGATTTCATGAGCAAGGTTGGAAAAAATGGTCCGGGATCTGGCCGGGGGGAACTACGGCGGGCTTGAGGAAAAATGTAGATGCAAAGTGATGGGTAAAAATGCTCGGTAATCGTCCCGAAGACTACTCAACGCGGCGAGCCTGTGGGGCCGAGGGGATCGGCGGGGCTGCGATCAACCCGGCGCGGCGGGCTCCGCCACGCGACGGCCCGCGCGGGCGAAGGGTCGAAACCCCCGGGCGCGACGGGCGCGCTGGCAGCTTCGGAGGGAAGCGTCGCGAGAACTCCCCCGGCCACCCCAGCGACGAAGCGCGGGGCGGCGGGACCGAACGGAGCGAGGCGCGGAGGCTCGGTGAAGGGTACAGGGCACGCACGGCGCGGCGCGGAATCGGACAGGAGCATGGCGGGAAGCAAGGGTGGGTTGGCCGCGACAATGCGCCGCGGTCACACTGCTTCTCCTGCTTGCAGATCTGGACCTGCCCGGAAGAGACGGCCGCATCATGGAGATACGCCGACAATGTTATAACTGTTATTTCGGCACCGTCCCCGGCGGATTGAGGGAAATCGGCGGATTTTCCGCCTTAGTGGCCGACCGGGCATCCGGTTCCGCACGTTCCAGCAACATCGTCAGCTGGAGCAGCCGCTCGCGGAGGAGACCGATCTCCTTCGACTGAAAACTGCGCTTGGTGTTCGCGAGGACCGGGATCGCCTCGTTGATCGCCTCCCGGAGCGCCATCTCGCGTCGGCGGACCATCGTCACATCGGCCACATGGACCGAAAAACCGCGCACCACGCCCCCGACGACGTCGGGGGTGTAGGTCGCGACAGTGTCGCGGATCTCGCCAGTGGGGAGCGGGATGCTCCGCTCAAACACCTGGCGCCGGCCCGCCAGCGCGCCGCGGATGTACGGCAGGTTTTTCGCATAGAGGGCCCCGAGCAATTCTTCGAGGGCGATCCCTCTCATCTGCTCCGGATCCCGCCCGAACCAGTCGTGGTACGCGGCGTTGGCGAACACGCAGCGCTCCGCGGCATCCCAGTAGGCGAGCATGGCCGGGACATGATTGACCATCCGCAGGGCAACGGCTCCGGCACTGGCATCGGTCGGGGTATCCATGCTCAAAAGTGGTGGTGGGGGGAACCTACCCATCCCGCAGGTCACCGCCCGCGCAAGCCCCAAAATGACTCTTTTAGTCGACATCCCGCGTCGGGGAAAAAACGGCCGTCGCCCCGGGTGGTTTCCCGGCGTCCGAGGGGAATCTTACGCAGCGATCTCGGCGTCCCGGAGCCGCCACCGCCGCGCCGCACGGACTCCCGCCAACTCGCGGCAACTTCGCGGCCCGCGCCGGCGTCCCCTTGTCCATGGGCTCCGCTCGTCCCTGGGTCAGGGTGAGATTATGACTGGATTCACGGTTCGCCCGGTCGCCACTCCGCCCCAGTGTCAACCCACCCCTCCTCCCCATGAAAAAACTCCTCGTCGTGTTCTGCTGCCTTGTCGCGTGCCGGACCTTCGCCGCCGACGGGCTGGCGCTGTTTCAAATCGGCCTGAAGACCTATCAGGAAAATGGCGCGGACGCCCTGCTGAACACCTGGTACAGCACGCGCGACGACGCCGACAAGATCGCCGCCCTGCGGACCCGGTTGAACGCCGCCACGCGCCACCTCGGGACGGTCGTGGACACGGAGGTGTTTACGCCGCGCAACCTCGGCAAGAACGTGCAGCGCCTGTACGGGGTGATCTATTTCGAAAAGAAGCCGCTGTGGATCCGGGCCGAGTTCTACGCCGTCGGCGGCCGCAGCGGTTTCATCTCGCTCGAGTTCTCCCATTCCCCCGACGAGATCCTGCCGCTCGCGTGGGTGGCGCTGCCGCCGTGAGCGGATCCCCTCCGACCTGACGATGAAGATCACCCCGCTCCTGCTGCTGAGCCTCGCGCTGTTCACCAGCGGCTGCTTCCTGATCTCGTCGCCGTATGCCGAGCAGTTGAACCCCGCGGTGAAACGCTACCGGACCTTCAGGGAAGGGATTTCACGGGGCGAGGTGGAGGGGCAACTGGGCCGGCCGCTGCGCGAGGAGCAGGACGGGCCGGCGGTGTGGGAGACGCGTTTCGACGAGGTCAACTACGCGCGGCTGGAGGTGTGGTTCGACCCCGCCGGCCGGGCGAAGAAAACCGCCACCACCCACGCCCACGGCACGATCGCCCCGAACTCCCGGACCAGCGCGGTGACCGTGCGGGGCAACTGAAGCCGTCATCCGTCTTCCGCGCCGTGCCCCCGGTCAAACCAAGTCACCCGCACATGACCATCGACCTCTCCGCCATCCCGTACCAGCACCGGTCCGGCGGCGCGTCGCTGCTGATCGCCAAGGCCAACCGGCTGCTGGGCGTGACGTCCGCCGCAACCGACCACGCCTCGTCCAGGGAAGCCAAACCGGTGCGGGCGGCGGTGGCCTACTTCGACCTGGCGCTGTCGTTGATGAAGCCCTACGACCCGAACTATTCGACCATCGTCAACTGGAAGTGCAATGCGCTGGTCCGCCTCGGACAGTATGAGGAGGCGGTGCGCTGGTACCGGGAAATCGTCCGTTTGTCCGCGCTCACCGCAGGTCACGCCGGCGGCGATGCCACCGCGGCGCTCGCGGAAAAAATGATCGCCCAGTATGCCGGGAGGAAGAACGCGGAGCTGCCGCCGGAGTCGCGCGAGGAAACGAACGCCTTCGACGATCCGCCGTACTGCATGCATGGCGAGGCGTTCTGCCGGCTCCTGGCCGAGGGGAAATTCAAGCGGGCCCACGCCGGTCTGTCCGACGCCCTGCGCGGGAAGATGAGCGTGGCCGAGCTCAAGGCGCGCTGGCGCTCGCTGGTCGGCCCCACCGACCGCCAGTCCGTCGAGATCCTGCTGGGCGAACACCTGACCGACTGGCCCGGCCGCCGCGCCCAGGAGATCGGCTGGTGCTACTACACGGTGTGTGGCGAAGACCTGAACGAAGGCCTCAGCCTCGTCGTCGCGAAGACACCGTCGCACACGCACACGATCAGCGCGGTGGAATTTGGGCGCCCGTGAAGGCGGCGCCGAAGCGCGGACGGAAGCGCGGCGGCTTGAATCCGGGCCACCGCCCCCTCACGCCACCGCCAGGCTCGGCGTGACGCCAAGTGCGAATTGTGACGTATGGTCGACGCCGGTGGAGTCGGCCCAGGCGGCGAAGGCGATCATGCCGGCGTTGTCGCCCGTGTGCTTCGGCTGCGCGGCGAGAAACGGGATCTGCACGCGCTGCGCCTCGAGGCCGAGCGCGGCGCGCAGCGTGCGGTTGTTGGCGACGCCGCCGGAGAGGCCGAGGCTGCGGAACTTGCCCTCGTCGAGGCGCAGGGCCGCGCGCGTCTTTCGGACCAGCGCATCCACCACGGCCTGCTGGTAGCTCGCGCACAGGTCGGGCAGCCGCGCCTCCACCTCGGCGGCGGGCATTTTCTCGATGAGGTAGCGCAGGCTCGTCTTCAGGCCGGAGAAACTGAAGTCCAGCTCGTCGCGCCGGCCGATGCCGCGCGGAAAATCGTACGCGTCCGGCCGCCCGGTCGCGGCGAGTTTCTCCACGAGCGGGCCGCCGGGGTAGCCGAGGCCGAGGAGCTTCGCGCCCTTGTCGAGCGCCTCGCCCGCGGCGTCGTCGCGCGTGGAGGAGAGCACCGTCACGCGGCGCTGTGCGTCGAGCGTGAGGAGGAGGGTGTTGCCGCCGGAGACGATCAGGCCGAGGTGCGGCAGCAGCGCCGCCAGCCGCGCGTCGAACTCCCCCGGCGCCTCCGCGTGGAGCGCGATGAAGGGCGACCACACATGGCCGCGCAGGTGGTTCACGCCGGCGACCGGCGCCCGCAGGGCGAGCGAGAGGGACTTGGCCGAGGCGACGCCGATGGCGAGGCAGGCGGCGAGGCCGGGGCCGTTCGTCACCGCGATCTGGTTCACCGCGGAAAATCCGACTTCACTGCGCGCGCGCTCCAGCAGCGGCCCGAAGTGCCGCAGGTGCTCGCGCGTCGCGAGGTCGGGCACGACCCCGCCGTGTTTCTCGTGGAGCGCGATCTGGCTGTGGATCCACTCGCCCACGATCCCGCGCGCGGGATCGAAGACGGCCACCGCCGTCTCGTCGCAGGAACTTTCGAGCGCGAGGATCACTGGGACGCGGGCCGGGCCGCGCGTTCGTCCAACAGGCGCACGCCCTTCAGCACGTCGACAGCCGCCTGCAGCTGCCGGTCCTCGATCGGCGTGAAGCCGAAGCGCTCCTGAAATTCCTTCGGATCGGTGATGTCCGGCCGCTGGCGCTGGCGGCGCAGCTTGCTGTCCTCCTCCGGCGTCATGACCACCTCGACGTGCGGCGCGATGCCCTTCTCGTGGATGCTCACGCCGCTCGGCGTGTAGTATTTCGCCGTGGTGAGGCGCAGGCCCTCGCCGTTCTTGAGCTTGAAGACCGACTGCACGGAGCCCTTGCCGA
>JAPLTR010000821.1 GCA_026398065.1 Verrucomicrobiota bacterium
TCTTTCCTGCCAGCCGTGCCTGCACGAACCGCGTGCGTTCCTCGCTTACCTCTCTCGTTTTCCAGGGCATACCCGCCCCTGTAACGTGTCAGCGATCTGTGCGCAAAATGTGTCAGCGATGTGCGCGCACGTGCCGGAGAGCCGTCCCTACCTGTCCTGCGACCGCGGGACAAAACGGTAGCTTTCGGGCGACTCATTTTACCATGCCACGCTCCCCTTCCCTGTTCGCCGCGCCCAAGCCGGTCGTCGGCATGATCCATCTCGGCGCACTGCCCGGGACACCGGCGAGCCGGTCGTCGGTGCGCGAGATCGAGGCGCAGGCGGTGAAGGAGGCGAAGCTTTACCGCGAGGAAGGCGTGCACGGCATCATGTTGGAAAACATGCACGACACGCCCTACCTGCGCGGGCACGTCGGGCCGGAGATCGTCGCGGCGATGGCGATCGTCGCGCGCGCGGTGAAGGACGTGGCGCGGCTGCCCTGCGGCGTCCAGCTCCTCGCCGCGGCCAACACCGAGGCCATCGCGGTCGCGCACGCCGCCGGGCTCGATTTCATCCGCGCGGAGGGCTTCGCCTTCGCGCACGTGGCGGACGAGGGCATCATCCAGTCGTCGGCGGCCGAGCTGTTGCGGTACCGGCGAGCGATCGGCGCCGAGCGCGTGCAGGTGTGGACCGACGTGAAAAAGAAGCACAGCTCGCACGCGATCACGGCGGATGTCGGGATCGGCGAGACGGCGCACGCCGTGGAGTTCATGCGCGGCGATGCGGTGATCGTGACGGGGGCGGTGACGGGCGATGCGCCGAAGCCCGCGGACGTGCGCGAAGTGAAGGGCGCGACACGCCTGCCGGTCTATCTCGGTTCAGGGGTGACGGCGGCGAATGTCGGCGAGTTCTACGCCGAGGCCGACGGGTTCATCGTCGGCTCGGAGTTCAAGGCCGGCGGCCACTGGTCGGGCGCCGTGGACGCGAAGCGCGTGCGGCGGTTCATGAGGGCGGTGGGCCGAGCAGGATAAGGCGGGCCCCGCGCCGTAGCACGGTCAACCTGACTGTGCTTATGCTCGTCGCAGCTCGTCGTGGACGATCAGCACGGTCAGGTTGACCGTGCTACGCCCTACTTCGCCGGGCCCCAGTGCTTGGTGAACGGGAAGTAGATGAACAGCGGGCGGACGGCGACATCCTTGCCGGGGACGAAGCCCCAGTAGCGGCCGTCCTGGCTGTTGAAGGAGTTGTCGCCGAGGGCGAGAAACCGGCCCTTGGGGACGGTGAGTTTCTTGCCGGGGGCGAGTTCGCCGATCGACTGGTAGCCGCGGTAGCCGTCCTTCTGGTCGCGATTGCTGGCAAAAGCGCCCGCGCCCTCGATGGGCTTGCCGTTGCGCAGGAGCACGCCGCCCGAGTGGGCGGAGCCGGCAGAGAGGTTGCCGTCGGCGGTGGCCTTGCCCGCGACGATCTCCAGCTCGTCGCCCGGGGTGCCGACCAGGCGCTTGATGTAGTACTGCTCGAGCTGGTTGCCGGCGCCGTCGCGCATGTAGATGCTGTCGATGTGGTCGGTGCGGAACACGAAGCCCTGCCCGACGTCGGGGCGCACAAAGTGGTAGCTGACGCGATCGACGAAGAGCTGGTCGCCGGTCAGTTCGTCGAAGGACAGGAAGCGCTCGCCGGCGCGGACCGTACGGCCCGTGCGGATACAGCGGACGCGTTCGCCGTTGATCGTCCGCTCGACGACGCCGTTGCGCCGGCCGAGCTCGAGGAGCTGGGTGACGAAGGTGAGGTTGTCGTAGCGGCGGCCGGGCGTCACGAGCCCCTCGGAGATGACCCAGTTGAAATCGAAATCCAGCGGCAGCTTCACCGACACGGGCTTGTCGCCGACGATCAGGGTGTACTCGCGCAGCTCGGTGGGGATGACGAGCCAGGTGCGGCCCGGGACCTTGCGGTTGTAGACCGGACCCCGCTCGACCTCCATGAACGGGATCAGGACCTCGCCCGCCACCGGGGCGTCGAGGCGGTGGGGCCAGGCGCCAAAGGCGACGGCGCGGCCGGCCTCGACGAGCGTGGAGGGCTCCTCGGCGGCCGTGGGGAAGACCTCGGCGGTCATGCCGTTGTAGGTCGGCCACATCGAGTTCGTCGGGATCTTGAAGGGCTGCACGAAGTACGTGCGGATGCCGAGGATCACGATGGCGGCGACGAGGAAGAACTCCACGTTTTCGACGAGCGCGCTCTTCGGGTAGACGGCGCCGCCGGTGCGGCGGAGGACCTCCTCCAGGGCCTCGATCTCGAGCTTCAGTTTCTCGGCGCCGGCCTTCTCCTTCAGCAGGGAGCGCAGGGCCGCCATGTGCGACTGCAGCTCGGCGACCTGGGCGGCCGGGAGCACGTCACGGCGGAAATGATACACGCGGTCCGCGAGCTCGAGCCAGTTGGCGGCGTTTTCCCGCATCTTCTTTTCCTGCGATTGAAAGAGCCCGAACATGGCGCGTGGTGGTTTAGTTGTTCTGGAGGACCTTGATGAAGGCATCCGGCGGGATGGAAACCTTGCCGATCTGTTTCATCTTCTTTTTGCCCTCCTTCTGCTTGTCGAGGAGCTTGCGCTTGCGGCTGATGTCACCGCCATAGCACTTCGAGGTCACGTCCTTGCGCATCTCCTTCACGTTGTCGCGGGCGATGATCTTGCCGCCGATGGCGGCCTGGATCGCGACCTTGAACATCTGCGGCGGGATGATCTCGGCGAGCTTTTCGCAGAGCTGGCGGCCGCGGGTGTCGGCCTTGTCGCGGTGGACGATGCAGGAAAACGCGTCCACGGGGTCGCCGTTGATCATGATGTCCATCTTCACGAGGTCGGCGGCCATGTAGTCGCCGAGCTCGTAGTCCATCGAGCCGTAGCCGTGGGTGATGCTCTTGAGGCGGTCGTTGAAATCGACGAGGATCTCGTTGAGCGGGAGCGAGCACTTCAGCATCACGCGGTTCATGTCGAGCGTGTCGGTGTGGTCGCAGATGCCGCGCTTTTCCATGATCAGCGCGAGGATGTCGCCCATCGAATCGTTGGGAATGATGATCGAGGCGCGAATCGTGGGTTCGCGAATTTCGAGAATCGTGCCCGGGTCCGGGAGGTTCACCGGGTTGTCGACATCGATCTTTTCGCCGCCGTGCTTGATGATGTGATAGATGACGCTCGGGTAAGTGGAAATGATCTCCACGTCGTGCTCCCGGCGAATGCGCTCCTGGA
>JAPLTR010000303.1 GCA_026398065.1 Verrucomicrobiota bacterium
CGAGCAGGCGCTTGAGCGACGGGGAGAGCGGGAGGGTGTCCTTGTCGTTTTTCAGGAGGACGAGGGATTTGCGGGCGGCCTCGAGGGCGAGGGCCTGGGCCTCCTTCGTGCGCAGGATGGTCTGCGCCTTCTCGGGGTCGGCCACGTAGGGATGGTCGAAGATCCCGGTGACGAACTTCACGCGGAGCACGTCGCGCACGCGCGCGTCGACCACCGACATCGCGAGGCGGCCCGCGGCGATCTCGGTGCGTAGTCCATTAATGAATACATCGGGCTGCGTGAAGTGCGTGCGGACATTGCCCCCCTCGCGGACGAACATCGCGGCGGCCTCCGGGTAGGTCGCGACCAGGTGGTGCTTCGTCTGGAGGTACTCGACGGCTTCGCTGTCGGAAACGACATAGCCGGTGAAGCCCCACTGCGTGCGCAGGCGGTCGATGAGAAACTCGTGGCTGCCGGAGATCGGCACGCCGTCGTAGTCGTTGTACGAACTCATCAGGCCGCGGATGCCGACCTCCTTCACGATGCGCTCCCAGGGACGGAGGTGAAGCAGCTCCATCTCGCGCGGGGCGACGTGCGGGTCGGTGCGCGCCGCGCCGTCGCGGCCGCCCTTGGGCTCGGAGTAGACGGCGAAGTGCTTGGGCGACGAGGTGACGCCGCCGTCCTGCAGCGCGCGGGCCATGCGGATGCACAGCTCGGCGACGTGGTACGGATCCTCGCCGTAGGTCTCGACGACGCGGCCCCAGCGGGGATCGCGGGCGAGGTCGAGCAGCGGCGCGTAGATGCTGGTGTAGCCGATCGCGCGGGCCTCGGCGGCGATCACGGTGCCGATGCGCGTCGTGAGGTCGCGGTCCCAGGTGGCGCCGAGACTGATGTTGGACGGGAAATTGGTCGAGCGGACGTAGTTCAGGCCGCGCACGCCCTCGTTGGTGAAATCGACGGGGATGCCGAGGCGGGTCTCCTCGATGAACCAGCGCTGGATGGCGTTGAGGGCCTTGACGGTGTCGGCGGGCGTGGCGTTGTACGGCGACTTGGCGTACTTGCCGATGCCGTTGTGCAGCTCGTCGATGTTGGCGATGCCGTCCTTCCAGATCGCGGATTTCCACTCGGGGGTGGGGAGCGGGTCCTTCAGCACGCGGCCGTAGCCGTAGAGCGTGGCGAGCTGGCAGGTCTTCTCCGCCACGTTCATCTGGGCAAGGAGGTCGTCGATGCGGCGTTCGACCGGCTGGGTGGCGTCCTCGTAGACGTCTTTTTTGCCGTTCTTGTTGAAATCGGTCCACGTGGCCGGCGCGGCGGCGAGCGCGGCGAGCGGGGAGGCGAGGCAGAGCCAGACGAGGGTGCGCATGGCGGGGGAGGTTTTCATAGAAAGGGAGGCGGACCTGGGCGGGCAGGGCGCCACGGTCCGAGCGTCCAGTAAACGTCCCCGCCCGCGCCCCCTCAATGGAAACCCCGTCCGCCCCGTGCGGAATAAGAGAACGAGGCGGGGGCCGCGCGTGCCGGTGATGGGGCCGCCCAAAGGTCACACCCCGGGCATTGACACCCGGCGTTTGCTCCCGGCACGCTCTCCGCTTCATTTTTCGCAGACGTCCCGTCACGCCCGCCGCCACATGCCACAAATCATCGCTGTCCTCGACTTCGGCTCCCAACTTACGCAGGTCATCGCGCGCCGCATCCGCGAGTGCCAGGTCTACTCGAAGATTTTCCACTACTCCACGCCCGCGGCCAAGCTCCGCGAGGAAGGCGTGATCGGCATCATCCTCTCCGGCGGTCCCCAGAGCGTGTATGCCAAGACCGCGCCGCACCCCGACCAGGCGATCTTCGAGCTCGGCGTGCCGGTCCTCGGCATCTGCTACGGCGTGCAGCTCATGGGCCACCACCTCGGCGGCCACGTCGCGCACTCCAAGGCCCGCGAGTACGGCCACGGCCACCTCACCATCAAGAAGCCCGGCAAGCTCTTCGCCGGCCTGCCCAAGAAGCTCCGCATCTGGAATTCCCACGGCGACAAGCTCGAGAAGCTCCCGCCCGGCTTCGTCGCCACCGCCGTCTCCGACAACTCCCCCTACGCCGGCATCGAGGACCGGAAGCGCGGGTTCTACGGCATCCAGTTTCACCCCGAGGTCTTCCACACCGAGCGCGGCGTGGACATGATCCGCAACTTCCTCGTCGGCATCTGCGGCGCGAAGCAGGACTGGACCACGAAGGATTTCATCGCCCACGCCATCGCCGACATCCGCGCCCAGGTGGGCCAGGGCCGCGTGCTCCTCGGCCTCTCCGGCGGCGTCGATTCCTCCGTGGCCGCCGCGCTGCTGCACAAGGCGATCGGCAAGCAGCTCACGTGCGTCTTCGTGGACAACGGCCTGCTCCGCAAAAACGAGCGCGCCGCCGTCGAGTCGCTCTATGCGCGGAACTTCAAGATCGATCTGCGGGTCGTTGATGCCTCGGCGCTCTTCCTGCGCCGGCTGAAGGGCGTCTCCGAGCCCGAGCAGAAACGCAAAATCATCGGACGCACGTTTGTCGAAGTGTTCGAAAAATCCCTCAAGTCCATCAAGGGCCGCGCCGAGTTCCTCGGCCAGGGCACCCTCTATCCCGACGTGATCGAGAGCGTCTCCATCGCGGGCAACCCCGCGTCGCTCATCAAGACCCACCACAACGTCGGTGGCCTGCCCGAGCGCATGAAGCTCAAGCTGATCGAGCCGCTCCGCCAGCTCTTCAAGGACGAGGTTCGCGCCGTCGGTGCCGCCCTCGGCCTCCCGAAGGAAGTCGTCTGGCGCCAGCCCTTCCCCGGCCCCGGCCTCGGCGTCCGCCTCATGGGCGACATCACCGCGGAAAAACTCGAGATCCTCCGCAACGCCGACGCCGTCCTCCAGGAGGAGATGATGGCCACGGGCTACTATTATAAGGTGTGGCAGTCCTTCGCCGTCTTCCTGCCCGTCAAGACCGTGGGCGTGTTCGGCGACGAGCGCACCTACGACTACGTCATCGCCCTCCGCATCGTCGAGAGCACCGACGCCATGACCGCCGACTGGGCCAAGATCCCGCACGACGTGCTCCAGAAGATCTCCAGCCGCATCACCAACGAGGTCCGCGGCGTGGGCCGCGTGGTCTTCGACATCAGTTCCAAACCGCCCGCGACCATCGAGTGGGAATAGTCCCCCTGCATCGCCGGGCTTTTCTCCGCGCCTAAATTTGTCCAACGTCCCGACCATGCTCTCTTTGCCACTGTTTTCCCTGCGCTTCCTGTCCGCCGCCGGTGCCGCGGTCGTCCTGTCCGCCGCCGTCAGCGCAGCCGAGCCCGCGATCATCGCCAAGGCCCGGGAACGCATCGGCGCCGAGGCCGCCATCGCCGCGGTGAAGTCCGTCCACTACGTCGGCACCCTCGTGACCGCCGACCCGGCCGACCCGACCAAGCAGACCCGCGCCGCCATCGACATCGTCTTCCAGCGGGAGGGCAACGGCGGCGATGTGAAGATCATGCAGCGCATCCAGGCGACGTCCGACAAGATCATCGAGACCACCGCCCTCTCCGACTACGAGGCCTGGCAGCGCAAGCAGGACGCCGCCGACTCCTCGAAGTGGCAGCAGACCCTCCTCGGCGTCGAGCAGATCAAGCGCCTCCGCGCCAACACCTGGGAAACCCTCTCCTTCTTCCGCGGCCTCGAGGCCCGGGGCGGCCGCATCGAGGACCAGGGCGCCGCGACCATCGACGGCACCGCCTGCCAGAAAGTCGCCTTCATCCACGCGCCGAACATCGTGTTCACCCGCTACTTCGACAAGGCCACGGGCCGCCTCGTCTTCACCGAGACCGAGTCGGGCGGCACGTTGAAGGAGCAGGGCGAGATCGTCGTCGCCGGCCTCAAGTTTCCGAAGACCCTCGTGACCACCACGAAGTCCGCCAAGGACCAGGTCCAGACCGTCACGATCAACATCGAAAAAGTGACCGTGAACGAAGTCTTCCCCGCCGCCCTCTTCGCCGTCCCCGGCCTGAGCGCCCGGAAGTAAGGCTGGCCGTTTCCTTGTCTTTGTCAGTCAGAGAGTAGGGAATCGGGCATTCGGAATCAGGTGTCGGGGACTCAAGTGGTCGGGAATCTGTCGGTCGGGATTCAGGTGGTCGGGAATCAGCTGGTAGGGACGGCTCTCCGAGCCGTCCGCCAGGATATTCGAAAGCAGTGGCGGATACGAATGCACATGGTGATCGTACGGCGGACGCCTCGGAGAGGCGTCCCTACCGCAACCGCCCCCTCTCCCCCGTCCGCCGAATAAACCGCAGCGGACTCGACGCCGGGCGGTTCCCTTTGCTAGGGTGCCGGTTCATGCGCACGCTTCATCACGCTTCGAAGACCTTTGCCGACGACCTGGCCGCCTTTTGCCGCGGGTCCGTCGTCCCGAAGGAGATCACCGATTCTGTCGCCGCCATCCTCGCCGATGTCCGGGTCCGGGGTGACGAGGCCGTGAGCTACTACGCCGCCAAGTTCGACAGCGCCAAGCTCCGCGCCCGCGATTTCCCCGTCAAGGTCACCGACCTCGCCGCCGCCGCCAAACGCCTGCCCGCCGCCGAGTTGAAGGCCCTCAAGGCCGCCAAGGACAGCATCGTCGATTTCAACTCCCGCGGCCTTCCCGAAAACTGGACCGCGAAAAACAAGCACGGCGCGACCGTCGGCGAAAAGTTCGACCCCATCCGCCGCGTCGGCCTCTACGTGCCCGGCGGCCAGGTGCCGCTCGTCTCGACGGTCCTCATGACGGTCACGCTCGCCCGGATCGCGGGCTGCCCCGAGATCGCCGTCTTCACGCCCAGCAACGCCGAGGGCCGGGTGGCCGACGGCCTCCTTGCCGCGTTGCACCTCTCCGGCGTCACCGAGGTTTACCGCTTTGGCGGCGTGCAGGCCATCGGCGCGATGGCCTACGGCACGACGACCATCCCCGCCGTGGACAAGGTGTACGGCCCCGGCAACGCCTACGTGTGCGAGGCCAAGCGCCAGGTGTTCGGCACGGTGGGCGTCGACTCGCTGCCCGGCCCGAGCGAGGTGATGATCATCGCCGACGACACCGCCAACGCCTCCTTCGCCGCCGCCGACCTCCTCGCGCAGGCCGAGCACGGCTCCGGCCGGGAAAAGATCTATCTCCTCGCGACCTCGGCCGACATCATCGCCGCGATCACGGTCGAGATGCGCACGCAGCTCCAGGTCCTCACCCGCAGCGAAAAGACCCAGAAGGTCCTGGACAACGGCTTCCTTGCGATCGAGGTCAAGAACCTCGCCCACGCCGCGCAGATCGCCAACTACGTCGCGCCCGAGCACCTCGAACTGCTCGTGGCCGACGCCGCCGCGAAGAAGCTCACCGCCGAGATCACGACCGCCGGCGCCATCATGGTCGGCAACTACACGCCCACGGCCCTCGGCGATTTCGTGGCGGGCCCGAGCCACGTGCTGCCGACGGGCCGGGCGGGCCGTTTTTTCAGCGGCCTGCGCGTCGCCGATTTCCAGCGCCGCACGAGCATCGTGCACTACGACCGTTCGAGCGTGAAGAAAGCCGACCCCATCGTCGCCGCGTTTGCCGCGATGGAAAAGCTCGACGCCCACGGGCGGTCGGTGCGGATCAGGACGTGAGTGGGGCGCGGTGCACAACAGTGATTGCGGGTTCGAATCCCGTTGGCCGCCCCATTTTGATAGCGATGAGGTTACGAGACGTTGAGGTTTCACTGCACACTCAGCGACTGGAAGAAGTCGTCAGTTTCCTCGTCGTTCGATATCTCTGGCACGGCGAAGCAGGTCAGAAAACGAAAGATATTTGGTGCGAGAACTCCTTCCCGCCCGCTGCGCGCCGGCACCACCGTCAGCCAGACCACGGGCAGAAAAGGGCGGGCGTTGGTGCCGAAGAATTCATCGAGGACTACTTGGCGCCCTCGTTTGGCTGACTTGCGCTGCGCTTCCAAATTCACGTCCGCCTCGTCTCCCGACGCCTTTAACAGGATGCCGGCAACGTGGTTCTGGTAACGCGTGATGAACGCGCCGTAGACGTCATCGATGTTCTCGAAGGCCTTGTAGTGCCACTCGTCGCCAATTTTTTCCGCACGCCAAACCTCGTTGTGATCGACGAGGTTTTTCGCATTCAGCATGACCAACCCAGCGTCCACCCCGCTGCGCTTTATCTGCTTAATTCCCTCGAAGATTCGATCTATGACTGATTTCGGATTGGCGGAGTGCATCGCTTTGCAGGCGATGCCCCATTTTTTTCCGCGCCAATGTCCTATGAAGTCCGGGTTGCGTGATCCCTTTTTTACCTTCGGATTTTCAAATTCACACGCCTGCATGAAACGCATCAGGCTCGCACCAACGAATAGTTCAAAGAGCTTGTTGTTCGCTTCGTTTTCGCGGCGCGTGGTACTAAAAAGGGAGATGTCATGTTCGCGATCAACCAGCAGCAGAGGAAACAGCGCGCGCTGGAGCTTTTCGAAATCAGGATGCTGTTCAACGGCGAGAATCTTGTGTGCGAGGTCCGCCAGGCTGATCGCTCTGCGCCAGACGGGGCGTTGGTCGATACCCAGATCAAGAACGGTTTTCCCTTCGTAGTAACGGACCATGTCAGCCAAGTCGGTCTCCGCGTGAGCCAGCGAACTGTTTTTCGGGATTTGGTAGCCGAGGCGCACTAGTAACTGGCAAAGACGGGCAACGTCGGAAGCGAAGTCTTCGACGTGCCACACCGTGTCCAAGGCGCGAGAAACCCTCACCGTCCATTTTGGTTTTTTCGCCATGTTTTCCCGGCTCGGGTATTCTGCGGCGCCAATTGTGAAACTAGGCTACGATGCGGACTCTTGCTCAAGTTCGCGGACTATATTTGACACCGCTCGCACGGCATCCGCTACGGCTGGAGCCTTGAACCCATGCACAACTTGGTTTCGGACCTGCAGAAGCTGAGAAAGCTGCTCGAAATGCGGCAGCGACAATTCTCCGGTGGAGTAAAGGCTCTTGAGCAGCCGCGAGATCGCGAATCCATCTATCGCGAGTCCAAGTCCGCGCGCGCGAATGCGGAGTACTGCTTCGAGATAGCTCCAAAACAGGACGAACGCAGCTTCGTACATGCCATGAGCGAGTAGTTGCTCGGCCTCGGTCCGCCGCGATCTAAGGTCAGCGATCGAGGGTAGAGCAAGACGATCGGATATACCGACGCTGTCGTCACCAGTCACAAGAATAAATCGCCATCCGGCGTGCCGCGACACCGTTTCGGCCACAGCATTATATTGCTCCACCGAGAATTTCGAGCTCGATGGCTTGATTTCGACGATGAGATTTTCTCCGGTTCGGCGTGCTA
>JAPLTR010000769.1 GCA_026398065.1 Verrucomicrobiota bacterium
ACAAGGTGCTTTTGATGACCGAACTTATGATGTACCGCGCCGCGCACCAACTCTCCCTTCACCATGGCTGATAGCAATTCGATCGAAGTGGAGGGCAAGGTTGTTGCCGTGCTCCCGGGTACCATGTTCAAGGTTCAACTCGCGAACCAGCACGTCGTGCTCGCGCACATCTCCGGCAAGCTGCGGAAAAACTTCATCAAGATCGCCGCCGGCGACATGGTGAAAATGGAGATGAGCCCCTACGATCTGGAGAAGGCGCGCATCACCTTCCGCATGAAGGAGACGAACTCCAACTACGTCCCGCCGCCGCGCCGCCGCCAATACTGAGCGCGCCCGCCCTCATTTGAAAATCGACGCCGCCGACCCGCGGCGTCTTTTTCGTTTTTAGCATGCGCGCCGATCACAGCCAGGCCCCGGGTGCCTTTGCCTCCGACATCGAGGCCTTCATCGCGTTCAACGGCCTGGAGCGCGGCCTCTCGAAGAACACCACCGCCGCCTATCGCCGCGATCTCGACCAGGCCGCCTCGTTTCTTGCCGCCCGCCAGGTCGCCGACTGGCGCACGGTGACGCCGGCCCAGGCCGGGGAATGGGTGCACTCGCTCGACGCCGGGCGCTACAAGTCCGCGAGCCTTTCGCGCAAGCTCTCCGCGCTGCGGATGCTCGCGCGTTTCCTCGTGAAGGAGAAGATCCGCGACGACGATTTCACGGCGCTCCTCTCCGGCCCGAAGCTGGTGCGGAAAATCCCCGGCACACTGTCCGCCGACGAGGTCTCGCGCCTGCTCGTCTCGCCGACCGGCGGTGACGCGCGTGGCCTGCGGGACCGCGCGCTGCTGGAGCTGTTTTACTCGAGCGGCCTGCGGGTCTCGGAACTCGCGGCGCTGATGCTCCAGCAGGTCGACCTGGAGAACGGCTTCATCCGCATTTTCGGCAAAGGCTCGAAGGAGCGCATCGTTCCCGTCGGCGGCAAGGCGCTCGACGCCCTGACGACCTACCTCGTCTCGGGCCGCCCGCACCTCGTGAAGCCGAAGACGGGCAGCCAGTTCTTTCTCAACAACCGCGGCGCGGCGCTCTCACGCGTGATGCTGTGGAAGCTCGTCAAGAAATACGCCCAGCGCGCCGGCATCGCAAAGAACGTGAAACCCCACGGCCTGCGCCACTCGTTCGCGACCCACCTGCTGACCGGCGGGGCCGACCTCCGCGCGATCCAGGAAATGCTCGGTCACGCCAGTATCTCGACGACGCAAATCTATACTGCCGTCGAACCTCAGCGCCTGCTCGATCAGCACGCGAAATTTCATCCTCGGAACCGCGAGAAGTAGCGTCCCGTCGAAGCCCCTCCACCGGCGGCTACCGATCGGCGCTGCGCGCCATCTTCGCCAGGTCGGCTTCCAGTTTGCGCTGGGCAAAACGTTTTTCCTCTTCGGTGCGATTCTCCTTGGTCAGCAAAAGGTCTTCCCATTCGCCGCTGGCAGCCGTCACCGCCTGGTCCCGCGGGGCGCCGCGCCGGACGAGTTCGCCGGCGCGACGGTCGATGAAGGCCGCACGCTCCGCCATGGGATTGGTCGGCGGCAGTCTGTGCGCGGTTCGGTGGGTGGAGCAACCGCTCGAGGCGAGCACGGTCGCGAAGAGCACGGAGGGGAGCAGGGCCGTGAAGCGCATGGGAATGGCAAACCCTCGTACACTGGCAGCGAAATTGCCACCCGATTTCAGGTCTATGACATCACCCAGTTGCACGGCGTGTTCAGTACGGGGAGCCCGGGATCAGCGCGCTGGCGAGTCCGCGGTAGCCGGCCTCCTTGAGAGTGCGCACCAGATCCTGATCGGTGTTCCGGCGTGAAACCACGGAGCTGAAGCTGCTGCTGAGGATCGGTGGCGGACTGACAAAGGTCCACTGACCGGAGGCCACATCCATGACGACGGCCTTGAGCCGGATGCGCATCGAGTCCCGCTGGTCGGGCACGAGATAGCCGGCGAGCGGCACCCAGGAGACGGCCTTGGTGACCTTGTCCTGATGCTCGCTCTCCAGCACGCCCCAGTAGCAGACGATCTTGTCGTAGCCGC